>CAYXJH010000428.1:0-3075 GCA_964465415.1 uncultured Gemmatimonadaceae bacterium | reverse complement strand
ACCCCCAACCTTCGGATCCGTAGTCCGACGCTCTATCCAGTTGAGCTATGGGCGCTATGTGAGAAAAACCACCCGCGGATCGCCTTGCGCCCCGCGGGTCCGTAGCCTTCCTCGAACAGCCTTGAAAAGTTAGCCCGACCAGGGTCACATGTCAACCGATCGAGACGCAGCAAAGGGGGGGTGTCCGCGCCCGTTCGAGCGTGGCACACCCCCTGGCGAGCCGGCTGGCAGCCGGCCACGGATCGTGCTGGCCGCACCCCCTGGCTAGCGCTCGGGCCGCGCGGGCTCGGAGATCTCCTCGAGGGTCCTTTGCACCTCGCCGTCGCTGGTGTCGGGCGCGTTCACGGCCAGGTCGGCCTGGGCGACCATGCCGACGACCCGGTCGCTCTCGACCACCGGGATCCGCCGGACCTGTCCCTCCCTCATGCGGCTCATGATGGTGGACGCGTCGTCGTCCGGGGTCACGGTGTACAGCTCGCCCCGGCTCATCTCCTCGCCGACCCGGCACTGGCCGGTGGGGTGGCCGTCGGCTACGTGGCGCACGGCCACGTCGCGGTCGGTGATGATACCCGTGAGTCGCCGGTCGCCGTCATCGGAAACGACGGGGATGGACCCGACGTTCAGGTCGCGCATGAGTTGCGCGGCGCGCTGGACGGAGTCGTTCTCGGTGACGCATTCGGGGTTCTCGGTCATGAGGTCACGTGCCTTCATCGTGTCTCCTCGTGAGGGTCGTAAGTCGGGTACGCGACCGTTATCCGGTGCAAGCGTCATGCCCCGGTGAGCCTGTAATTCGTTCTGTGACAACGGCTTGAATCAGACTGCGCCGCAATCTGGCGTGACGTGACCCCAGGCCCCATGTTGGGCCTCCCCGCCGTGCGCACCGCCCGTGACCGTGCGAACGCGCGCCGCATGACCCGGCACCGGCCGCCATGATCGACGCCCTCATCGTCCTCGCCTTCATCGCCTACGCCGTGACCGCCGGCTTCCTGGCGCGGCGGAAGGCGTCCCGCTCGCTGACCGAATACTTCCTGGCGGGCAAGACGCTGAGTGGGTGGAAGGCGGGCACCAGCATGGCGGCGACGCAATTCGCCGCCGACACGCCGCTACTGGTGACAGGCCTCATCGCGACGGCCGGGATCTTCGCCGTCTGGCGGCTCTGGGTCTACGGCCTGGCTTTCCTGCTCCTGGCCTTCGTGTTCGCGGCGCACTGGCGCCGGGCGGGCGTGCTGACGGACGCGGAGGTGACGGAGGTCCGCTACAGCGGGCGGGCGGTCCTGCCGCTGCGGGTCCTGAAAGCGATCTACTACGGCACGGTCATCAACTGCGTGGTGCTGGCCATGGTGCTGGTCGCGGCGATCCGGATCGCCGAGGTCTTCCTGCCGTGGCACCTATGGCTCCCAGCCGCGGTGTACGCCGCGGCCCTGGCGCTCGCCGAAGGCGTGGGCGTGACGCTGGCGTCCGGCGCCACCGGGCTGGAGCCGTGGGTCGCCACGACCAACAACATGATCAGCATCCTGGCGATCCTCGGCTTCACGGCGCTGTACTCCATGACCGGCGGCCTGCGGAGTGTGGTGACGACGGACGTGGGCCAGTTCGTCCTGGCGATGGCGGGGACCGCGGTCTACGCCTGGATCGTGGTCCGTGAGGTGGGCGGGCTGGGCGCGATCCCGGATCGGCTTACGGGGCTCTACGGCGACGAGGCCAGCCGCATGCTGTCGTTCGCCCCGCCACCCGGCGAGGCGTTGATGCCGTTCCTGGTGATCGTCGGGCTCCAGTGGTTCTTCCAGATGAACAGCGACGGGACCGGCTACCTGGCGCAGCGGAGCATGGCGTGCCGGACGACTGCGGACGCGAAGGTGGCCGGCGTGACCTTCGCCTGGCTCCAGATCTTCCTGCGCAGCCTGTTCTGGATCGTGATCGCCGTGGGACTGCTCATCGTGTACCCTTTCGTGCCCGGCGAGATGACGGGCGATGCGTTCGCGGCGTCCCGGGAGATCACGTTCGTGATGGGGATCGACGAGCTGCTGCCGGTGGGGCTGCGGGGCCTGATGTTGACGGGTCTCCTCGCCGCGCTGGCGTCCACGGTGGACACGCACCTGAACTGGGGCGCCAGCTACTGGAGCAACGATGTCTACCAACGGCTGATCGCCCAGCGCTGGCTGAAGCGTGAGCCAGGTCGGCGAGAGCTGGTCGTGGTGGCCAGGCTGTCGAACGTGCTGATCCTGGCCATCGCCCTCGTCGTCATGGCGAACCTGGGCTCGATCCAGACGGCGTGGTTCATCTCGCTGCTGTTCGGCGCCGGGATGGGCGCGGTCCTGGTGCTCCGCTGGCTCTGGGAGCGGATCAACCTGTACTCGGAGCTGGCGGCCATGGCCGTGTCGCTGCTGGTGGCGCCAGTCCTGCTCATCGCCACCGACCAGGAATGGATCCGCCTCGGCGCCATGGCCGGTCTCTCCACCCTCGCCGCCATCGCCATCACCTTCGTGACCCCCGCCACCGACCCGCGCGTGCTCGACACCTTCTACCGCCGGGTCGAGCCGGACGGCTTCTGGGGCGACACCACCACCCGCCTGGGCATCGACCCCGCCGGTCCCAGACGACGCCTGACCCGCGCGCTCCGGTCGACCGCCCTCACCGCCGCCTCCCTCTTCCTGCTTCTCGTCGGGGTCGGGCAGCTGCTGATCGCAGCGCCGGGACGATCGGCGGTCCTGCCCGCGCTCATGGCGCTGGTCGGGCTCGCCCTCGTGCCGCTATGGGTCGGTGCCCTCCGAAACACGAACTACGAACTACGAGCTACGAACTACGAACGGCGGTAGGGGTCGAGCTGGCGGACGATGTGCGATTGGGCTGAGGTGGGCCATGGCGGGAGGCCGAGGCTCGCTCCGCTCGCCCTGCGCGGCTCCTCGCCGCGGCCGCCTTTCGTAGTTCGTAGTTCGTAGTTCGTAGTTCGCAGTTCGTGGTTCGTGGTTCTAGTACGCGGCGTAGCCCGTGACGTCCTGGCCCAGGATGAGGGTGTGGATGTCGTGGGTGCCCTCGTAGGTGTAGACGGACTCGAGGTTGGCCATGTGGCGCATG
>CAYXJH010000427.1:0-3078 GCA_964465415.1 uncultured Gemmatimonadaceae bacterium | reverse complement strand
GGGCGAGCTGGAGCGCCAGAGCGCCGCTCAGGATGAGCGCGCCCGCCACCGGCCACATGGCGGGGTAGCCCTCCGTGTCGGGCATCCACTGGTGGGCGAAATCGATGGCGGCGCCCACGAGCAGGGGCGCCAGAACCCGGGCCACGCCGACCGACATGTAGAACGCGCCCGTGGACCGGCCCACGTCCTCCTCGCCGACCATCTCCTCGAACACCGCGTAGGGGAGCGAAACCAGCGCCGCGGCGCCAAGCCCAGCGGGCACCAGCAGGACGATCAGGCTCAGCAGGTCCCGCACGAACAGGCCGGGCAGCATGGCCGTGCCGGCCAGGAGCGCCCCGATGATCAGCACCTTCGGTCGGCCGATGCGGTCGCCCACGCGCCCCACGATCACCGAGCCCACCCCCGCGGCGGCCAGGAACCCCATCATGGCGAGGGACGCCGTGGCCACCGTGATCCCCAGGGCGACTGTGGCGAACAGGAAGATGTAGGGACGGATCCCCTCCACGCCCGCGTTCCACAGGATGTTGCCGATCAGGAACCGCCGCGTGTCCGGCCGCTCGCCCAGGTCCCGCCAGAAGCGGAGCTCCTGTTTGAAGCCGTACTCGCTCTCCTCCTCGCCCCCGTCCTCGTCCCCGCTCCCGTTGCCCTCCCCCTCGGCGTCCTCGTCCTTGCCCGCCTCGCCGAGCCCGCGCGCCGCCAGCAGCGTCACGACCGTGAGGGCGAGCACCAGGGCGGCGGCGACCAGGAACGGGAGGGGCTCCCAGACCGAGTAGAGGAGCCCGCCGGCCACCAGCCCGAACGCGACGCCGCCGATATGGGTGGCGCCCATGACCCCCTGGATGCTGCCCCATTCCTCCTCCGGCGTGGCGTCGGTGAGCAGGGCTCGGAGCGGTCCGGAATAGAGGTGGAGCGCGAAGAAGTAGATGACCGCGGCGCCGGCCAGGGGCCAGAACCCGTCGAGCGCCGCGATGAGCACCAGCCCCAGCGCCATGGCTGGCGCGGCCAGGACCAGCATCCGTCCTCGTCGTCCGAAAACGCCGCCGTACCGTCGCGGCGCCGAGTCGCTGACCGCGCCCGCCACGTAGGGAAGCGCGAGCGCGAAGATCCCCTCGGACGCGATGACGGCCCCGATCCAGAAGGTCGACGGGGCGTGGGGTGCGAGCAGGATGGGTAGCAGGGCGGCGATCAACGTTTGACCACCCGCCGAGCCCAGCTCGCCGGAGGTCAGCGCATAGCGCTGGACGCGCGTGGTCGTGCCTTCCCGATCCGAATCGCTCACGCGGCCGACCCCGGTGCAAGCGCCTTGCCGCGACCGGGCGGCCGGCGGCGCGGCCCGGCCCATGCGGAATGGGGATTGCTCCAGTATGCGGGATCACGGACTCACGGATGGAGATCATGAACCGATTATCCACGCTGGCGGCGTGCGTGCTCCTGCTGCCGGCATGCGGACCCGCACCGGACGACGCTGAGGCCCGGCCGGTCGCCGACGGTCAGGCCCCGGAGGCCGGGTTCCGCAACGTCGTCGAGGACGTGCTGCCGGCCATCGTCTTCATCCAGGCGGAGGCGCCGCCGCCGGCGGAGATCGAGCACCTGCTGCCCCGTGGCCATCCCCTCCAGGACGAGCCCCTGATGATGGGCATCGGATCGGGCGTGATCTACACCGAGGATGGCTACATCCTCACGAACAACCACGTGGTCCAGGACGCCGAGCGCGTGATGGTCGTCCTCCACGACCGCCGCTACCTGGATGCGGAGGTCGTGGGGCGTGATCCGAGCACCGAGGTCGCGGTCGTGAAGATCGAGGGGAACGGCTTCCCAACCGCCCCGCTCGGCGACTCCGACGCCATCGGGATCGGCGACTGGGCGCTCGCCATGGGTAGCCCCCTCGGCCTCCAGTTCTCCGTCACCGCGGGCATCATCAGCGGCATCGGGCGGGACATCGGGATCCTGCGTGCCCAGCCGGGCGCCAACGCCGGCCAGACCGCTCCCCTCGAGCACTTCATCCAGACGGACGCAGCCCTGAGCCCGGGCAACTCGGGAGGGCCGCTGTTGAACACCAGGGGCGAGGTGATCGGCATCAACACCGCCGTGGCGGCTACGCAGGGCGCGCCGTCGGGATACGGGTTCGCGATCCCGTCGAACCTGGCCCGCCACGTGGCGGACCAGCTCGTGCGCCACGGCGAGGTGCAGCGCTCGTACCTTGGCGTCATGCTGAGAAACGTTACGCCGGAGCTCGCCAGGGAGCGAGGCCTGGAGCGGGTCGAAGGGGCCGCCATCGCCGAGGTCGAGGAGGGCGGGCCCGCGCACCGCGCCGGCGCCCGGGCGGGTGACGTGATCATAGGCATCGGGGACTACCCCGTCCGGACCGTGAGCGACCTCCAGGCCCGGCTCGCCCAGCTCGAGCCCGGCAGCACCCTCACGCTCCAGCTGAT
This sequence comes from uncultured Gemmatimonadaceae bacterium, assembly GCA_964465415.1. Taxonomy (GTDB): domain Bacteria; phylum Gemmatimonadota; class Gemmatimonadetes; order Longimicrobiales; family RSA9; genus SLCC01. Next base: position 646 of record CAYXJH010000427.1, on the reverse strand, counting down.
CCGGAACGGACGCGGCGCCGGCGTCGACGTGGAACTCGGCCTCGTTCGCTCCGCCGGACAGCCCGCCGAGCCCGGGGGTCCACCCCTGGTGCCTCGTTAACACTCCGACGACGGGAGACATTCCATGGAGCACCGCACCTTCTATCATCTAGGTCGGGACTGGGAAGCGGCGATCCTGGCGTCGGCCGGCGACGCGACGCCCGTCCGCTTCCGCCACGCCGCCGACGACGACTCGCGTACCTACGACGCCCGTGTGGACCGGGAGGAGCTCGAGGACGCGGATGACGACGGCCGGGAACTGGCTCTGCGCCGCTCCCTCGAGTCTGCGCTGGTCGTGGACGCCCTCACCGGTCAAGACGGCGGGCTCACGCCCGAGGAGGTCGCCGAGCGCACCGGCATGCCGATCGAGGACACCCGGGATCGACTCCACAAGCTGGAGGCCGTCGAGCCCGTCCTCGACCCGCTGGGGCCGCGCCGGTTCAGGCTGTCGCCGGAACGACCCTGAGGACACTCCGGGTCCCGGTCGGGTAGCAGATGGGCAGAGGAGGAGGATCATGCGACGATTTGATACGGGACGGGGCCGCCCTCGCGACCGGCGGCTGTGGGTCGCCGCAGCGACGGTCGTGGCCCTTGCGGCCATGGCCGG
>CAYXJH010000426.1:0-3084 GCA_964465415.1 uncultured Gemmatimonadaceae bacterium | reverse complement strand
TGTCCAGGCGGCACGGGCGCCAGCCGTGTCGCGCCGCGCCGAGAGAGCGCGGCCCCGGACGAGCTCCGCTTCGGCCGCCAGGAACACGTGGTCGACGACCGCGGCGGACGAAAGGAGCCGGTTCGCATCCGCCAGGGCCGCCGCCGCATCGCGCTCCGCGGCATCAGTGCGGCCGAGGGCGAGTAGGGCATCGGCGGACGCGATGTGGCCCCGCACACGTTCCCGCAGCCATTCGACCGAGGTGGAGTCGGTGGCGAGCAGGCCGTCCACCAGGGCCCGGCTTTCGGACAGCGGCCCCGCGGCCTCCGCCGCCCTCCCGCTCTCCACCAGCAGGGAGCCGTGGAGGCGCAGGGCCGCGGCGAGCTCCCGCCGCCACTCGGCGTTGTCCGGATCGCGCTGGTGAAGCTCCCGGATGATCTGACGGTGAAGCTCGAACCGGTCCCACGCCTCGGCCCGCCCCTGCATGTGCAGTACACGCCCCAGGAAGTGGTGCGCCGTCCCCACGGAGCGCCGCGTGAGCAGGTTCAACGTGTCCACCCGCTCCAGCCGTTCCTTGATTCCGATCTCGGCCCGATGCTGCGCCTCGGCATCGTCCAGCCGCCCCACCTTCCGGAGGATCACACCCAGCGTGTTGTGGGTGTTGGCCAGCGACATCTGCCAGTCGGCATTTTCGGGTTGCGCCTCGACCAGGGCTTGCTTCACGTCCAGGCTCTCCCGGAACGCCTCGATCCCTCCCTCCAGGTCTCCGCGCGCCTCCCGGATCGAGCCGATGTTGCTCCAGGCGTAGCCGAGCTCCGCACGGTACGCAGGGTTGCCAGGCTCACGAGCGACCAGGCCCCGGGAGATGTCCAGGTAGGGATCGAACTGGGCCAGCGCCGCGTCGAGCTCGCCCTGGAGCCAGTGCACATACCCGATCCAGAAATGGGCCGCCCCCAGGCCGATCTGCCATTCGGCATTCCCGGGGTCGCGCGCCGCCAACCCCTGCGCCAGGGTCAGCGCTTCCTGGAAGGCATGGCGCGCCGCCTCCCGGTCCCCCTGCTCGAGCCGGACCTCCCCGAGCTGGGTGAGCGCCTGGAAGCGGCGGAACAGCTCGTCGGCGCTCAGCTCGGCCTCCGGCACAGCGGCGAAGTAGGCCAGGGCCCGCTGCCCCACGTCGTCCAGGATGTCGAGCCGACCCACGGGCGCCAGCTTGGCCCGCAGGTCGCCCACCATGAAGCCGATGAGGTCTTCCGCCTGGCCCTGGCGCGTCACCGCCAGGTCCCGCGCCCGGGCCACCCGCTCGGCCTGCACCCCCATGGCGACGGCGAACCCGACCAGCAGCACAGCCAGGATCCCCACGAACGCCACGCCTGCCCGGTGCCGGCGCACGAACTTCCCCGCCCGGTAGGCCCGGCCCGGCGGCCCGGCGGCCACCGGCTCGTTCGCCAGGAACCGGTCCAGGTCCGCTGCCAGGCCGTTGGCCGTCTCGTAGCGCCGGTCCCGGTCCTTTTCCAGCGCCCGCATGACCACCCAGCCCAGGTCGCCCCGGAGCTGCCGGCGGAGACCGGCGGGATCCACCCGCCGTGCCCCGGCGATCCGGGCTTGTTCCGCGGCCTCCAGCCCGGCGAAGCGGTCGCTGGGCACAGGGGCGTCCCGCGCCAGGTGCTGCGCGTGGAACGCCCAGCCCCGGTATGCCTGAGGCTCGAAAGGCAGCACGCCCGCCAGCAGCTCGTAGAGCAGTACGCCCAGCGAGTAGATGTCCGACCGCGTATCGATGTCCCCGCCGCCCGTGACCTGCTCCGGGCTCATGTACGCCGGTGTACCCGGCGACTGGTCCACCTGCGTCAGCCGGCTCGCGTCCTCCGCCGTCACCGCCACTGCCTTCGCGATCCCGAAGTCGATCACCTTGCACAGCGGCGCGTTGTCCGTCACCGTCACCAGCACGTTGGACGGCTTGAGGTCCCGGTGGATCACCCCCTTCTGGTGGGCGTGCTGCACCGCACGGCAGACCTGGGCGAAGAGCCGGACCCGGGCCCGGACGCCGAGCCGCTCGCCGTCGCAGTAGTCCGTGATGGGGTCGCCGTCCACCCGCTCCATCACGAAGAACGGACGACCCGCTTCCGTCTCGCCCGCATCGAAGACCCGCGCGATCCCCGGGTGCTCCATGACCGCCAGCGCCTGCCGCTCCGCCTCGAACCGCGCCACGATCTGGGCCGAGTCCATACCCGGCTTCAGGACCTTGAGGGCCACTTCCCGGCGCACCGGCTCGGTCTGCTCGGCCAGGTACACCACGCCCATGCCCCCCTCGCCCAGCACTCGCACCAGGCGGTAGCCGGCGATCCGGTCGCCCTTGCGGACGTTCGGGGGTAGCGGTTGGTCCATGCGGCGTCTTCGTTGGCCTGGGGGGTACTTGTGGCAGACGGGTCGCCGGGAAAGGTAGCCGGGGAGTGTTAGCTGCCCGTTAGCGGAGCGCTAACGGCCCGACGACCGCGAACAAAGACCCTTTCCTGCGGTCCCATTCAGACTAGATTGGAGGATCGAAACCGCTCTTCCCATTCCCGGTGTCCCGTTGATACGGCTCCATCTCCTCGGCGCTCCGCGGCTCGCAGGCGACCGCGCCGCCGAGCGTCGCAGGGTTCTGTCCCAGCCTCGCCGGGTGGCGCTCCTTGCGTACCTGGCGCTTCGGGCCGCGCACGGCCCGGAACGGCGGGACACGCTCCTGGGGATGTTCTGGCCCGAGTCCTCAGCGAACCACGCCCGGGGCGCGCTGCGAAACGCGCTGCACTTCCTGCGAGGGGCGCTCGGTCCGGGAGCGATCCGGTCCATCGGCAGTGAGGAGGTCCAGCTCGACCTGGGCCTGATCTGGTGCGACGCGGTGGAGTTCGACCGCCTCTGTGACGCGGGCGACCTGTCCGCCGCACTCCACTTGTACGATGGCGATCTGCTCGAGGGGTTCTTCATCTCGGAGGCGTCCGGGTTCGAGCACTGGGTGGACGGCGAGCGGGCCCGATTGCGGGAGCGGGCCGTGGAGGCGGGCCGGACGCTGGCCGCGGAGGCCGAGGCGGCCGGCGAGACGCGCCTGGCCATCGTCCGGTTGCGACAACT
>CAYXJH010000425.1:1469-3103 GCA_964465415.1 uncultured Gemmatimonadaceae bacterium | reverse complement strand
CGGCCCCTGGCCGCGCAGCATCGCCAGCCAGCGGTGCATGTCCCCGACGGTGGTCTGGAGCCCCCCGTTGGCGCGCAGGTGCCACCCCGGCCCGTCCGCGCGCCACCCCTGCTCGGGGGTGCGGCCGTAGAGGTTGCCCCGGACGTAGCCGTAGGCCAGCGCGGCAGAGGGCCAGTCGACCTGCACGTAGCCCGTGCTCCGCATCCCCAGCGGAAGGAGGAGCTCCTGGCGCACGAACTCCTCGTAACCGCGGCCGCTCACCCGCTCGATCACCACCCCCAGGAGCGAGTAGCCCACGTTGGAGTAGTCCCACCGTGCGCCCGGCTCGAACTCGAGCGGCGAGGCCAGCGCCATGACGAGCAGGGCGTTGGCGGCGATGGGGTCCGCGTCGGATCCGAGGTCCGTCGTGAAGCCCGACGTGTGCGTCAGAAGGTGGTGCAGCGTGATCTCCCGCTTGTCGGCGGGAACGCCCTCGAAGAAACGGGTGATGGGGTCGTGCACCGAGAGCTCCCCGCGCTGCTCCAGCAGGAGGATGGCCGCCGCGGTGATGGGCTTGGTGATGGAGCCCATGTCCTGCACGGTGGCCGGCGTATAGGGGAGGCGCTCGGCGCGGTCGGCGAGGCCGTAGCCCTTCCGCAGCACCACCCGGCCGCCCTCCTCCACAACGATGGCGCCTGAGAAGCCGATCGCCTCAAGCCCACTCAGGAGGCGGTCGGCGCGCACCGCGGCGGGGGAAGTGGCCTCCACGAGGGTCGTGGTGGTATCGGACGGGGACCCCAGAAGGTGGTCCGGTGGCGCCGCGGCGCAGGATCCCAGGAGGAGGGTGGCGGTGGCGGCGAGCGGGAAGGCGATGGGGGTCATGGCAGCAATCCAAGGAGTGCGAGTATAATTTGCGGCCGTGCACGGGCAGCGTCGGTCGGACTTACTGGGTGAACTGAACAGGCCTGCTTTGAGAAACAATGGCAGTAGCTTCGTGCTGCCGGACTCGCGGCTCAGGGTGTGCGTATCCGACTTGAAGGGCCTCATTCCCTCGGGTCGAGGCGTCAAATACTGATCCCCAACACGAGGCTATTCGTAGGACTTTGGCCTCGTCAGGCAATGTTCCCCGTCCTCACGGCTGCTACTGAGGACGCGGCCTTCCCTACTGTCTACTCCGGTCAAAGTACCTCAGAACGAACTCGATCGGTTCGCCATCAGCAATCAGGACAGCTGGTGAAATGCCGACCAGATCCATGGGATTGGAAGGGAGCCGACTTGAACGCGACATGGGCACCTGAAACAGGCGGAGCCCCGAAGGCGTGCGGATCTGTCGCACATTGCCGTAATCGGTGAAGCCGGCAGTATTCCCTGTACCGAAAATCGTGACCTTGCTGCTCTGGCGCGCGTCCAGAACGAACTGCTCACAGGTGCTCGCACAACCGCGCCCGACCACGATTCCGATGTTGGCAGGCAGCGGGTAAATTGAGTCCAGGTGAATCTGGCGGTCCCCACCAGACACGAACTCATTGGGATGCCGCTCCATCTGCTCGACCAACTCTCTAATTTCTGCCATAATCGCCGCCGGCAGTGAGCCCGATTCCAGCATTGAATGGGCGTAGGCGATATTGCCTTCCGACGACCATGACTCCATCCCG
>CAYXJH010000425.1:0-1369 GCA_964465415.1 uncultured Gemmatimonadaceae bacterium | reverse complement strand
CGGTCCGCCGCCTTGCTCCGAAAGCCGGCATAGTCCCTCTGGACCACCGTCTGAACTGAGTCAAAGTCGAGCACACAGGCTGCGGTGGGGGCCATGGACGGAGCCTGAGCCGCTAACCCCGGGGCCGAAATCACCTGATCGATCCAGTCGGCATAGGCGGAAACGCGCTCGTATACTTCGATGGCCCCGTACTGCCCTTCCACCTCGCCCGAACTGCGCTGGTGCGAGCTGACCCCGACGATGAGAAACCTTCCCCCGGACTCGATCAGCGCGGCGTTGCCGCTGTCGCCCGGGCCGGATATCCCCTCGAGTTCCGTCACGTGCTCCGAGCCGGGGGCGTCGAACACGAACTCGAGGCGCACCGCATCGACGAGGGCGACGCGGTTCGTCGCGCCGCGCAACACGCGGTCCTGCTCCCGGTACCCGGTAACGCCGTCCCCGAAGCCGCCCGCCCCGATCTTGATCACCTCCAGACCCGCCTCGTCAGCGTCGCGGTAGAGGTGTACGTGCCGTCGGCTCTCCACGGGCTCAGCCAGTTCGATCAGCGCGATGTCGTGGACACCCGCCTCCAGACTGAAGAGCGGATGGAGCACGATTCGCGCGACCCGGTACGACCGGCCTTCCACCTGCACCTCGTAGTCCCCGTCGCGCCTGACAACGTGCGCCGCGGTGAGGATCCATGTCGGTCCGATCAGCGTGCCCTGACCACGCCAGCGGCGTCCGTCAGCGCTCCCCGTGACCACGGCATGCACATCGGCGAAGCGCGCGCCCAGGACGCGGTACGCCTCGTCGGGCCGGTCGTGCCGGATGATGATGGGCGAGGCCGCCGTGAGTGCCACCACCACAGCCATCAATACCCCTGCGCCTGCGATGCGTCGCAGCGAGACCCATGCGGATCGAGCCGCGCCGTCGGAGCCTGCTTCCGTGAACCTCATCGACACCTCATTGCGTTTGGCCGGGTGCTACCCCCGCATGCGGGGCCTAGCACTGGCGGTCGATCAGCCGGAGCGCGACGTCCAGCGCGTCCTCCGTCGGCACCTCTAGGTGCGGCGGGACATCCACATGGAGCCTCCGAAAGACCCGGAGCGATTCAGTCCCGCGGACTGTGGGTCCCCGCCCGGTAAGGAGTGGAGCAATCCTGGGCTAGAGCGAGGCGTGCGTTGGGAGTCCACCTTGTAGTCTTTTAGGCGAGAGCTTCATCATGCATTTCTCCAGCGGAGCCCCCCACTCGGGCAGGGGCCGTACCGGCGGTGCTGAGTCGCGCAATCCCTTGCGGCGTAGTCACTTGTCCGGATCACACCGGCCCCCCGGCCCCGGTCGTGGTGGCCGATTCCGGCATTCGGTGTACCGCATCCGGACACTTCCGGCA
>CAYXJH010000424.1:0-3114 GCA_964465415.1 uncultured Gemmatimonadaceae bacterium | reverse complement strand
TCCGCTTCCGCCCGCGCCGCCGTCGGCGACAGCCCCGCACGGATCAGCTGCTCCGTGCGCAGCTCCAGGTGCAGCCGGAGCTCCTCGTCCACGCCCTCCCACGCCGACTTCCGACGGCCGAACGGAAGGCGGAACAGGCGACGGATCCCCGGGCGGATCACGCGCCTGCCTCCCGCGGCGCGGCCGTCAGGATCCCGCTCACCAGCCGTGCGTATCTCACGAACTGCTCCGTCTCCGCCGCCAGCTGCTTCCGCCCCGCCGACGTGAGCCGGTAGTACCGGGCCCGCCGGTTGTTCTCCGTCGCCCCCCACTCCGCCTCCACCAGGCCGCGGCCCTCCAGCCGGTACAGCGCCTGATACAGCGCCGAGTCCGTGAGCTCCAGCTCACCACCGGACCGCTCCTCCAGCCACGACGTCACCTCGAATCCGTGCATCGGCGTCCACGACAGCGCCTTCAGCACCATGGCGTCCAGCGTCCCCTTCAGCAGCCCGAGCGGTTTCGGCATGCCCTCTCCCCTAAGACTCTTTATACAGACTCTGAATAAAGATCGCCTCCACGCGGCGACGCGTCAAGGCGCGCTCAGGGGCGATACCTCGCAGGGACTATCCGTTCCCGGGGCTGGCGAGGCGGGAATCGAACCGAGCTACGGGCCCATGTGGTGGCTTCATTGCCCGTACCCACTGGCCCGGAAGAAGCGGTCGAAGTCGCGGATGGCGAGGATCTCGCGCACGGCCGCCCGCTTGTCGGCGGAGCGCTCGTAATACGCGCGGGTGATGCGATATCCGAAGAAGTAGCCCAGGTCGGGCGGGCGGTCGCCCAGCTCGGCCCGGTTCCAGCCGTTGTATAGCCATAACCGGTACTCGCGGCCGCGCATGTCCCGCTCGAACTCCGGCCAGAGCTCCGCCTCGTGCGCGGCGCCATACACGAACGCGCGCGATGATGGCGGCTCGCCGGTAATCAGCTCGGCCAGGAAATCCGCCGCGCCCTCGTTGATGGAGTGGCGGAGCACCGTCCCGCGCAGGAAGGCCGGACCCCCGGTCAGCCTGCGGATGCCCCGGTATCGCTGCTGCGTGTGGACGGCCTCGTGGGCGATCAGCCGCGGTAGGTGCTCGACCCCCCCGAGGAGCTCCGCCCCGATGAGGATCTTGGCGTCCCTGCCCCGCGTCGCCGAGCCGCCGGAGACGCCGTTGCCGACCACGAAATAGACGGGCGGCCACGTCGCGCCGGGCACCAGCCGGGAGAGTCCCTCGAAGACCACCCGGATGTCATCCTCCTTCGAGTGGATGGCGGCCAGCGTCGACGCCAGCGCGGCATACCGCTCCGGCGTCCGCTGCATCGCCTGGCAGAGCTGTTCCCGGCCCACCCTGAACCGCCGGCTGTACTCGCGCAGCCCGTCGCTCGCGTCGTCGAAGTAGCGGTCGAGACCCTCGCAGCCGGGATCGGAAGGATCGAGACTCGCCGCGACGGCGATGAAATTCCGCACGTCCGATGTCACGATCCGCGGCCCGCCCGCGCCGGCCGGGGGAGCGTCGCCGACGAGGAGCTTCGAAGAGGCCGCCACGGTGATGGCGACCAGTGCCCCGATCGAAAGCACGAAATGGAGTCGACTCGAAGTCATGGATCTGGGACGTTCGATTGACCTCATCCGGACGGAGTCGCCGCTCAGGGAAAGGCCAGGGTCAGAGCCGTCCATTCTTCGGGCGCCACTGCATGCCGCACCTCCAGATGACGCGTCGACCCTCCGGGGGCCTGGCCGGAGATCTCAAGCGTGTCACTCGTCGTTCCAGGCGCGAGGGTGACCTCGTGCGCAGCCGTGGCGCACAGCATGAGCGGTTGAGACAACTTCAACCCTTGGGTGCTGCCACGCAGATCGGATTCCCTGAGATAGCAGCTTCGTACCTTCAGCGTCGCAGGTCGGCCACTCGTATTCACCAGCACCGACGTCACTACGAAGGAACCCACGCCCTCGTCGACAGAAGCGGACACCTCCAGGCGGTGCTCGATGCCCGACTCGCTCAGCGCAGAACGTGTGCTGGTCGCTTCAGGATCCAGTAGGTCACCCCTGCACGCCACGAAAAGGGCTAGAACGCCGAGGAGGATAGGCATACGCATGATGTTCGGCCTTTGCAGGGGACGCCCGGTCATCATCAACGCGCCATGGTCGCTGTTTCTGCCGCGCGCAGGCTGGGCGTTCGATCGGTGGCAGAGCATTACTACTTCGCGTAACCATCCGGCACGGTCTTCGTGCCGTAGTCGCGGCGCGTGATCGCGCCGGGCCGGAAGCCGGTTTCGCCGACGTTCTCCATCACCCGCGGAAGGAGCTTCCGCATGCGCCGGTTCCAACCCATGGCCATCGACAGGCGCCACCACCAGTTGAGCACTTCCAGCCCCGTCTGCTCGAGTACCAGGCGCGTGCCCCCGCGCTCCGGCTGGAGCGTCCAGGTCACGGTCATGGGCGGCGGCGGCGTCGCATCCGGCGCCGTCGGCAGCACGGTCCAGGTGTAGGCCAGCCGCTCCGCCTCGACCACCTCGAGCACGCGGCATTCGCTGATCCCGCTGAACCCCGGCATCGGGTCAACGTGGAAGCGGAAGACGTGGCCGACCCTCGGCTCGAAGTTGTTCGGCATCAGCCACTCCGCCAGGGCGCGCGGATCCGTGAGCGCGATCCACACGTCCGCCGGCGAACGCGGCAGCCAGACTTCCTTGCGCAAGGACTTCACGGCTCCGTCGCCAGGTGACGGCGCAGCGCGGTCAGCCTGTCGTCCCAGAAGACATCGAAGTACGCCAGCCAGTCGATCACCTCGTGCAGCGGCTCCGCACGGGTACGGTAGTAGCGCGTCCGGCCTTCTCGCCGGTACGTGACCAGGCTCGCCTCCCTCAGGATGCCGAGGTGCTGCGAGATCGCGGGGCGAGTCACCGGGAACCGCGACGCCAGGTCATTCACCGCGAACTCGCCTCCCGACAGCAGTCGCAGGATCTCGCGTCGCGTGGGATCCGCGATGGCGTCGTATACGTCGCGTTCGACCGCCCCCATCACGCGTCCTGTAGCGACGCCGCACGGCTGCCGCCGCCCCGTCCGAGCATCGCCCCCGCCGCGACACCCGCCAGGCCGAT
>CAYXJH010000423.1:0-3115 GCA_964465415.1 uncultured Gemmatimonadaceae bacterium | reverse complement strand
CCTCCGAGCCCCCCTTGCCCGCTACCAGCGCGCCTGCCGCCTCTGAGCCCAGGCGCGCAGGCGCCGGACTCGGGACCTTCAAGGGCGTCTTCACGCCATCGATCCTGACGATCCTCGGCGTCATCATGTACCTGCGGTTCGGGTGGGTGGTGGGGAACGTGGGGTTGGCCCTGACCCTGGTGATCGTCGTGACGTGCACCGCGGTCACCTTCGTCACCGCTCTCTCCATGGCCTCCATCGCCACGGACCGGAAGGTCAGGGCGGGCGGGGCCTACTATATGATCAGCCGCTCGCTGGGGCTCGAGACCGGGGGTGCTGTCGGGATCCCATTGTATTTCGCTTTGGCCCTCTCCATGGCCCTCTACGTCCTGGGGTTCGCCGAGATCGTGGGCGATATCTTCCCCCGCCTTGACCAGCGATGGGTCGGGATCGGGACCGCCATCGCCGTTGCAGGGCTCGCCATCCGTTCGGCGGACCTGGCGCTCCGGTCCCAGTATTTCGTGATGGCGGTGATCGGGATCTCCCTCATGTCCTTCTTCTTTGGCGGTCCCATCGAGGCCGTGCCGTCCGAGGCCACGGAGCCTGGCGACCTTTCGCCTCCGACCATTCCCGTGGGTTTCTGGGTGGCCTTTGCGGTCTTCTTCCCGGCGGTGACCGGGATCGAGGCGGGGGTGAACATGTCGGGAGACCTGAAGAACCCCGCCCGATCCATACCCATGGGTACATTCGCGGCGCTGGCCGTGGGATTCGTGGTCTACATGACCATGCCCTTCTTCTTCGATGCCTGGGCCGAGCCCGAAGCGCTGGTCGAGGACCCGTTCATCATGAGACGGATGGCCATCTGGGGGCCGCTCATCCTGCTGGGGGCCATGGGGGCGACCCTTTCCAGCGCCATGGGGAGCATCCTGGGGGCTCCGCGGGTTCTCCAGGCCATGGCCCGGGACGAGGTCCTGCCCCGCCCCCTCCGCTTCCTGGGCCGGGGCAGCGGCGAGGATGATGCACCCCGGATCGGGACCGTGGTGACCCTGGTGATCGCCCTGCTGGCCATCTACTTCGGCGACCTGAACATGGTGGCGCCGATCCTCACCATGTTCTTCCTCACCTCGTACCTGACGGTGAACCTGGCCGCCGGGATCGAGGGCTTCCTCCGGAGCCCGTCCTTCCGGCCGGCTTTCCGGATCAACTGGGTGGTGCCCATGGTGGGGGCGGTGGGCTGCCTCCTCATCATGTTCCTGATCCACGCGCCCGCCACCATTGTTGCCGCCGGCGTCGTCATCGGCGTGTTCATATGGCTGCAGCGCCGGGGGCTGAAGGGCACCTGGGGTGACGTGAGGGGGGGGATCTGGCTCGCCCTGGTCAGGATGGGGCTCCTCCGGGTCGGAGAGCGGACCGACGCCCGGAACTGGCGGCCCCACCCCCTTGTCCTGGCCGGAGAGCCCACCCGTCGCTGGCCACTCGTGGACTTCGCGAACGCCATCACCCACAACCGTGGGCTCGTCACCGTTGCCAAGGTCCTTCCCGAGGAGGAATCGGACAGCGCCGCGCAGGCCGAGGTGGAAGCACGGATCCGTGCGTTCCTGAAGAGCCGGGGCATCGACGCCTTCGCCAGGGCGGTAGGGGCACCCGACCCGTTCACCGGGGCCAAACGCCTGGTGGAGGTCTACGGATTCGGCCGCCTGGTGCCGAACATTGTGATCATCGGGGCGAGCGAGAAACCGGAGCGAAGGGACCGGTACTGCCAGATGATCGCGACCTTCCACAAGAAGGGGCGGAACGTGGTGATCCTCCGTGATCCGGAGCACGCCGGGTTCGGCCAGCGGAAGGTGATCGACGTCTGGTGGGGCGGTCTCCAGGCGAACGGAGGTCTCATGCTGGTCCTCGCCTACCTCCTCCGGACGAACGTGGAGTGGGAGTCGGCCCGGGTCCGCCTCAAGCTGGCGGTGAAGACGGAGGCGGCCGCGGAGAAGGCCAGGCAGAAATTGGAGGCCCTCGTGGCCGACCTCCGGATCGGTGAGATCCTGCTGGACATCCGGGTGGTGGGAGGCCGGCCCTTCTCGGAGGTCCTGCGGGAGGCCTCGGCCGACGCCGACATCGTCTTCCTCGGACTGGCGGCACCCGACGGAAACTTCCGGGCGTCCTACGACCGGTTGCAGAAGATGTCCGAGGGGCTACCCTCCACGGTCTTCGTGCTGGCCGAGGGGTCGCTGGAGTTCGCCGAAGTGCTGGTGGAGCGGGCCTGAGAGGGCGATCCCCCGGTAGGCCGGCCCGGGCGCCGTCCACGCACAGGATGCCGAGTTGCGGGCAGAGCTGGCCCTACCGACGCTCACCCTGATAGCGAAGGACGCCCCCGGCTTCGCGGCCCCTACAGACGCCCGGGTTGGGAGCGCCCAGGGTGGTCTTCGCGGGGCAATATGACTATCTTCAGGTCATGAGTAGTCATGAGCAAGGGGGCGTCGGCGTGGCCGAGTTGAAGGCGCGGCTGAGCGCGTACCTGAGGGCGGTACGGCGAGGAGATGCGGTGACCGTCTACGACCGCGATACGCCCGTAGCCCGTCTCGTCCCCTATGAGGGGGGGCTCCAGGCTTCGCTGCCGGTGCGGAAGGCAACGGCGGCGCTGCGGGACGTGGCGCTGCCCTCGCCGTTGGCGCGCGACGTCGGCAGCCTGGAAGTGCTGGCGGAGGAGCGGCAGGCCGGCCGGTGATCGCCTATCTGGATGCATCCGTCGTGCTGGGCCTCGTGCTCGGCGAGCCGCACCGGCTGGCGGAGTGGCAGCAGGTGGAGTCGGCTGTTGCGAGCGCGCTGACCGAGGTGGAGTGCCTGCGCACGCTGGACCGACTGGGGCGAATGGATCGTCTGACGGCGGACGAGCTGGCGGACCGCCGCGGGGCGGTGTACCGCCTGCTCGAGGCGGTGGACGTGGTGGACGTGTCCCGACCCGTGCTGCGTCGCGCTTCGGAGCCCTTCCCGACCCCACTCGGGACGTTGGACGCCATCCACCTCTCGACAGCTCTGCTGTGGCGCGAAGGGAGTGGCACCCCTCTTACGATGGCGACGCACGATCGTGCGCTGGCGACGGCAGCCCGTGCCACCGGCTTCGCCGTCGCGGGTGCATAGG
>CAYXJH010000422.1:0-3120 GCA_964465415.1 uncultured Gemmatimonadaceae bacterium | reverse complement strand
CGGACCGGCGGCGTGCACGCGCCCGCGATCAACACGCCGGCGAGCAGCGCGCCCGTACGCGCCACGCCCGTGGGCCGATCCCCGATCCGTCTCATCGGAGCACCGCGCTCCACGCCGCGTACTCCGCATCGATGACGGGCGGCAGCTCCGGCGGCCCGAACAGGTAGACGTCGACCGTATCCGCATCGTCGACCCGCCACGACAGCTCGATTACGCCCAGGGCCGTGTCTACCACGAGCGACGTCTCGGTGCCCACCGGCGCGTTCGTGGCCTCGTCGATCAGCGCGCGGTGGAGCGGCCCCGCCAGCTCGCCGCCCAGCGTGCGGAACAGGCGCCGGCCGAACGAGCGCCAGTCCTCGACATCGAAGGAGCTGGACCACTCGGCGTCGCGCGCGGGCAGTGCGGGACGTTCACGCGATGCCAGCGCGACGTCTCTCCGGCGGCACGCGCTGTCATAACGCCGCTCGCGGGCGCGCTCCGCCTTCGCCGCGTCTCTGGACGCGAGCCACGTCTCCCACGGCATGACCTCCGTCCCAGGCGAGAAGCGCATGTGGTGCTCGTAGCCGGGCACCCGCACGCCTCGCCGGAGGTACGGCCCCTGCTCGCCCCGGAACGCTTCCGGTCCGATCGCATCGACGATGGATCGCCTGGCCGCGTCGTCCAGCTCCCACGGTGTGACGCCGGTCCGGATCACGACGCCGCCGTTGGCCAGCCTCGCCGCGGCCGGGAGGTCGCCGAGGGCAGGCCAGCGTTCGAGGTACGCGGGGCCGAAGCCGTTCAGCCAGCCGACCTCGCCGATCCCCACGTCGACGGGCGGTGGCCCGCGACGACCGGGGACCAGCTCGCTCGCGACGCCGTAGCAGGCGTCCATTGCGTCGCAGACGCGGACGAAGAGGGCAGCGATGCGGTCCGCATGGTCGGCGCCCGCGTCGACCCACGACCGGAGGAATGCCGCCCGCGTGACGTGGGGCAGCAGTGAATACTGCATCGCGCCGTCCGGTCCGGGCATGCCGACGAACCCGCCGCGACCGGCATGAAGCGTAATCTCGCCGCACTCCAGGCCGTCGCGCCTCGAGTTCGTGCGGACAGTGAGCCAATCGATCGGCAACCCGGTTCGCCGGACCAGCGCCTCCAGCGACGGCTCCACCCGGATCCGTGCCGGGTCGCCGCCCACCCTCACCGGGCGCAGCTCGGGGTCGACGTCGAAGGCCCGCCCCACGAGCGCCGCGCGGTCCGCGTCCATGTCTGCGACCGACTGGATCTCGATCAGAAGCTCGCCGAACATCTCACTCCGGTGCGGCCGGCAGGCTCGGCCGCGGTTTCAGGCAGCCTGCGTGCTTCCCTCGAAGTTGATCATCCACTGGACGCCAAAGCGATCCGAGAAGTGGCCGTAAACCTCCGCCCATCCCGTCTGTCGCAAGGGAGAGTCGACATGACCGCCGTCGGAGAGCTCCTGAAAGAGGCGCTCCGCTTCCTCCCTGGTGTCCGGCTCGAGTGTAATATAGAAATCGTTCCCCCGCCTGAGTTCCGTGGGGAACCCGTCCACCACGTCGGTGGCCATGAGGACCGTGTTCGCCCCGATCGGGAGCCCGATGTTGGCGATCTTGTCCAGGTCGGCTTCGGCGATGCCCATCGGATTGTGGGGTAGGTCCCTGAAACGAACCAGGCCCGAGAACGCCCCACCAAAAACCGAGCGATAGAAGGTGAAGGCCTCCTCGGTGTTCCCGGGGAGATTGAGATAGGGGTTGACCGCCTTCATTGGAGACCTCCGTTAGCAGGTGACTGATCGTGTGAGCTTTCTCCCTTGTCGCTCGACCAATCCACGATTCGACACCCACGGGCGCCATGGCCGCCACGCGCATGCGCCAGTTGCACGACGTCGGACCCGTCGGCGCTCATGGCGTAGATCTCGAAAGCCCCGCTGCGACTGCTCGCGAAGACGATCCGGGTGCCGTCCGGCGACCAGTGCGCCCGGCGGTCGGTTCCCGGGCTGTCGGTCAGGTTCACCGGTGAGATTTACGGGGTTGCTGCCGTCCGAGTCCATCACGTAGACCTCGCGGTTCCCGTCGCGTCCCGTCTCCAAGTCGGATGCCCATGTGTGAAGGGCAGTTCGTTCTCATGGATTCCCTCCGTTTCACCGGGGATGCACCGTTCGGGACCACGCGACGCCGCTCAGTTCCGCGTGGCGCGGAAGCTCACGGTCTTGCTGGTGCCGGCGGGCGGCGGGTCCATGGGGACCGGCGACTTCGGGTGGCCCGGGATGATGCAGCGGCCGGTGCCGTTCATGGCGTCGCCCGAGACCACTGCGTGGTGCGGGCACGGCAGGAAGCCATCCTCGAGCCAGGTGAACTGGATGCTACGGCCGTGCACCACGCCATCCACGATTGCCACGGTCGGCGAGCCCAGGACCGCGGTCTGTCCGCCAGGCGTCGTGCACTCGCGTGGCCCGAATGTGGCCGACCCGCTGAACGAGGCGCCGTCGGCGACGAGCTCGAGGGTGCCGGTGCCCTCACACAAGAGGCGGGTGACCGGGCCCTCGGGCACCAGGCCGAAGATGAGTTCGGCCGCCCAGGGCGGCAGGGTGAGCTTGAGCACGCGCTCATACGTCCAACTGCCCGTTACGTCCACGGCTGAAACGGCCGCGTGTTGGGCATCGGGCGCCACGACCGTGTCCGCGGGACCGGTGATCCGTTCGTCGCACGCGGCCATGAAGGTGGCCATGGCAAGGATGCCTGCTGCGAGTCTCATGGTGCGCCTCCGGTAGAGAGGGAAACCGTTGCCTCCGGGGTGAAGCCGTCCTTACCTTTACCTGCGCAGGAAGGTCGCTCCGGCCGCAGGAGGCCGGACTTCCCCGACCACTCGGAACCGCCCCCCAATCGCCGGGCTGCACGCAGCCGGAGGGCATTCCCATGCACTCTAGCACAACGCTGCAGACCCGTGTCGCGGCCATCCTCGACGGCACGGCCGGGGTTGCCGACGACACGGCGATCGACCGGCTCGTCCCCCTCATCTACGAGGAGCTCCGGGAGCTGGCCCACCGGCAACTCGCCGGCGAGGGCGGCGACCACACGCTCCAGACGACGGCGCTGGTCCACGAGGCGTACCTCAAGCTGGCCGGCG
>CAYXJH010000421.1:0-3122 GCA_964465415.1 uncultured Gemmatimonadaceae bacterium | reverse complement strand
TGCCCGGCTGGCGCGACGGCGCTGAGCGGCCCCGCTTCGGGCTTGTCGGTGGCGCGACCGCCCTGCGCCGCAGTGATCGCCGCGGCGAGGGCGAGGATCGCAAAGAGGTACCCGGCGAGCCACATGCCCCATCGGCCGGACCACGTCGCCACGAGGAACAGCGCCAGTGCCAGGGCGGCAAACAGGATGACGAGCCACCCCCACACGGGATCGGACGCAAACGTGCTCACGGTCCCAGTCCTCGACCGGTCAAGCGATGGTGGACCTCGAGGTACCGCGCCGTGGTCGCCTCGACCACCGCGTCCGGGAGGTCGGGCGGCGGCGGCCGTTTGTCCCACCTTCCCTCGTTGGCGAGCGCATCCAGGTAGTCGCGAACAGGCTGCTTGTCCAACGATGGCTGGGCGCGACCCGGCGAGTACGACTCTTCCGGCCAGAAGCGTGAAGAGTCCGGAGTCATGACTTCGTCGATCAGCAGAAGCTCATCGCCGCGAGTTCCGAACTCGAACTTCGTGTCCGCCAGGATGATCCCCCGGGTGGCGGCCACAGCGCGTCCCCGGGCGTAGAGCGCCAGGCTGAGGCGTTGGAGCCGTTCGGCGAGATCCGGACCCAGGATCTCCACCACGTCCTCGAACGGGATATTCTCATCGTGGCCGGTGACCGCCTTCGTGGCAGGAGAGAAGATCGGTGGGTCCAGCCGATCCGCCTCGCGAAGACCGGCGGGTAGGGGCTCGCCGGCGAGCGTCCCGTGCCGGCGGTATTCCTGCCAGGCGGACCCGGCGAGGTAGCCGCGCACGACGCACTCGACGGGGACGGGTCGGGTCTTGCGCACCAGCAGCGCGCGGCCGGCCCATTCCGCGCGCGTCCCTCCGAGCGCTGGAACCCGGGCGATGATCTCGTCCGGGTCGCCGGCGATGAGGTGGTTCTCCACCAGGTCGCGCAGGCGCTCGAGCCACCAGAGGGTGACCGCGGTCAGGACGGCGCCCTTCTGGGGGATCGGTCGCGCCATGACCACATCGAACGCGCTGAGCCGGTCGGACGCGACCATGAGGAGCCGGTCATCGCCCACGTCGTACATCTCTCGCACCTTGCCCCGGCTGTGGAGCGGGAAGGGGAGCGACGATGCGCGGAGGCCGCTGGTCACGTCCGCAGCTCCGGCGGAGCGTCGTCCGACGACCCGAGCCGGGCACCCTCGAGCAGCGGCCCGAGGTCGGCAAGCAAGGCGTCCACCTGGGCGGCGGACCGGCCCACGTGCCGTGCCGGATCGAGGATGGTGCTCAGCTCCTCGCGGGAGACGCCGAACGCCTCATCGCCCGCGATGCGCTCGGCAAGGTCGTTCCCCTCGGCGCCCTCCTTGAGACGCTCGGCCGCCGCCATGGCGTGTCCCCGGATCCTCTCGTGGAGGTCCTGCCGATCACCGCCCCGGCGAACCGCATGCATCAGGACCGCTTCCGTTACGAGGAAAGGTAGCTCCAGTTCCAGGCGACGGCGGATCACTTCCGGACGGACGACGAGGCCGGCCGCGATGTTGTGGACGATGAGGAGGATGGCGTCGGTCGTGAGGTAGGCTTCGGCCAGGGCGAGCCGGCGATTCGCCGAGTCGTCCAGTGTACGCTCGAACCACTGGGTCGCCGCGGTGAACCCTGCATCCAACGACAGCGTGATCACGTGTCGGGCGAGCCCGCTGATCCGCTCGGCTCGCATGGGGTTCCGCTTGTACGGCATGGCCGAAGACCCGATCTGTGCGCTCTCGAACGGCTCCTCGACCTCGCGGAGGTGTGCCAGGAGACGGAGGTCGTGCGAGAACTTCGAAGTCGAGGTGGCGATGCCGGCGAGGGTCGAGAGGACGGCGTAGTCCACCTTGCGCGGGTACGTTTGACCGGTGACGCCGTAGCTCCGGTCGAACCCCATGGCGGCGGTGATCCGGGCCTGAAGCGCGTCCACCTTCTCGCCATCGCCGTCGAACAGCTCCAGGAACGACGCCTGGGTCCCGGTCGCTCCCCTGATCCCCCGTGCGCGCAGCGTCGCCAGGCGATGGTCCAGCTCCTCAAGGTCGAGCACCAGGTCCTGCAGCCAGAGCGCCGCCCGACGCCCGACCGTGGTCGGCTGCGCCGGTTGGAAATGGGTGAACCCCAGGGTCGGCAGGTCGCGGTGCTGCCGCACGAACCCTGCGAGCGCGACGATGCACGACAGCAGCCGCCGCCGCACCAGGTGCAGGGCCTCGCGGTGCTGGATCAGCTCGGTGTTGTCGGTGACGAATGCGCTGGTGGCCCCCAGGTGGATGTACGGCCGGGCTGCCGGCGCCACGTCGCCGAAGTGGTGGACGTGGGCCATGACATCGTGCCGGAGCCTGCGCTCGTGGTCGGCCGCCCGGTCCAGGTCAATGTCATCCAGGCGGTCGCGCATCTGGGCGAGCGCCTCGGCCGGGATGTCCAGACCCAGCTCCTTCTCCGCCTCCGCCAGCGCGAGCCAGAGGCGACGCCACGTGCCGAACTTGAACGCGGGCGAGAAGAGCCGGATCATCTCGGCGGAGGCATACCGTTCCGTCAGGGGGTGCCGATACTCGGTGTTCGGCCCGCCCGCCTCCAGCCGCTCCTTGAGGTCCGCTATCGAGTCCATCGTCACAGGTAGAAGGCTGCGTGAAACTCGCGACCATTGCGCTCGACGAGCATACGAACGGCGGTCCGGACGCCGGGCCGACGCAGCCGCTGCAGGATATCGGCCGCCTCCTCGGCCGAGCCCACGGCGTAACGGTTGATCGCCACGATCAGGTCCCCCTCACGGATTCCGAGCGTACGACGTACAGGATCGGAGACGCCCACGATGAGCGCGCCTCGCTCGCTGGTGAGCCCCCGCTCGGATCGAATGGCCGGGGTGAGGGTCACGAGCTCGAACGCCTCGAGGGCGGCGACTCGCTGCGCACCGAGGGACGGCAGGTCGACCGGGACCAGGGTCACCATCCGCTCACCCTCCGGCCCGACGGCGACCTGGATCGTGTCTCCGACCCGCACCTCCAGCAGGGCGGCCTCCCAGTCCAGCGGGGTTCGCACCGGGTAGCCGTTGGCCGAGCGCACCGGCGTGCCGGGCCGGAGGCCCAACGGAAGAGCGTCGTGTAGGGAAGAGGA
>CAYXJH010000420.1:0-3150 GCA_964465415.1 uncultured Gemmatimonadaceae bacterium | reverse complement strand
CTGTTCGAGGTGTCCGATCCGGAGCAGGCCTCAGGCGAGCAGCTGTCCGTCCGCGACCTGCTGGACCGCGGCGTCCAGCGCATCGAGACCGAGCTCGCGGGTCAGCCGGGCGTGCAGGCGGAGATGTATGCCCTGATCGGCCCCATCCATGCGCGGTTGGGGTTCCTCGAGGACGGCCGTATCATGCTCTCGAGGGCCCTCGAGCTCCACGAGGCCGAATCCGGCGCGGGCACCACAGCCCGGGCAGCAGTCATGCACGAGCTGGCCCGCCTGGAGCACCGGGCGGGTCGACTGGATCTCGCGGACACGCTCTACCGCGAGGCGCGGGACGGAATGAGCAGGCGGCTCGGCCCGCGATCGGTGGAGGTTGCCCGGATCCAGCAGGACGTCGCGCGGCTCGCAACCCTGCGGGGGCATCCCGAGGTGGCCGATTCCCTCTTCTCGAATGCACGCGGCATCCTGGCCGCGGCGCATGTCCCGGCGGCCGAGCTCCTCCGGCTCGACCTGGATCATGTCGAGGTGATTCACACGATCGGGGATACCGTTCGCGAGGACAGCGTCTACGCCAGGATCGTCGCGGGACGCACGCACCTCGAAAGCGACCGCTCGCTTGCCCTGGCCAACGTCATGCTGCGCACGGGTATCCAGGCCCTGCACGGAGGCGGTGCGGAGCGCGCCGAGCCCCTGCTGGCCGGCGCGCTGGAGCTGCGCCGCCAGGTGTACGGCGACCGGCATGCCGAGGTAGGTCTTGCGATGGCTCACCTTGGCGTGACCAGACAGCGACTGGGCAGGCACGACGAAGCGCTGGCGAACCAGCGGGAGGCGGTCCACATCCTCCGGGAAACCCTGGGCCCTGATCACCCGGACTATGCCCTCTGGCTGGCCGCCCTCGGCATCAGACTCGCGCAGGACGGCGACTTCGTGGAGGCCTCGCGGAGCCTGGAGGAAGCGGAACGGATCCAGGCAGCCGCGCTGGGCGAGGGCCATTTCGGTCTGGCCATGACCCGCCGCAACCTGGCACGCGCACTGCTCTCCCTGGATCGGCACGTGGAGGCGGTCCCGTTGCTGGAGGCCGCGCTCGCTGCGTGGATCGCCGCCCGGGGCGAGAACGACTTCTTCCCATGGATGGCCCGACTGGACCTTGCCCACGCGCTGGCCGCACTGGGTCAGGGGGAACGCGCGGATTCCCTCGTGGATTTCGTGCTCGAGCGCCTGACCGCGGACGCGCCGCGCGGCATCCGGCCCGGGGACGCACTGCTCGTGAAGGCGCGGCTCAGGGCGCGAGATGGCCGCTACCCGGAGGCCGCCGACCTCGCCCGGTCGGCCCTGGACGACTACAGCGCCCGGGGCATCGGGGAACGTGACGTCCTCCGGGCAGGAGCGGAAGCAGCCCTCGGGGCCTACCTGCTCGAGTTGGGTCAGCTTGCCTCAGCCGAGCCGCTGCTGCTGCGGGCACGAGAGACGTTCCACGACCTGCGCGGGCCACGCAGCGAGCAGACGGTCACCACGCGACAGCACCTGGTGCGGCTGTATCATGCCATGGGCCGCCCCGGGGACGCGGCCCGGTTCGTCTCCGGGTCACCCTGACGCGCGGGCCACCGGTGACCGATCCGCGCGCTGAGATTACCGGCCTGCTCCGCCGCTGGGGCGAAGGGGACGATACCGCGCTCCCCCGGCTGGTGGAGCTTGCCTACGATGACCTCCGGATCATCGCGCACCGACACGTTCGGCGATCGCCGGCGGACGCCACGCTCCGTACCACGGCCCTCGTCAACCAGGCCTATCTCAACCTGGCCCGGATCGGTCCCGGCGACTGGCCCAGCCGGGGCCATTTCTTCGCCTTCTGCTCACGGGCCATGCGCCACATCCTGATCGACTACGCCCGGCAGCGTCAGGCGGCGCTCAGGCGGGAGGCGGCCCATGGACTCTCTCTGCCCCGACAGGTCCCAGCGGTCGACGCGGAGGTGGCCGCTATCCTGGCCGTGGAGGACGCCCTCACCAGCCTGGCCACCCGGGACGAACGCCTTGCCCGCGTGGTCGAGTGCCGGTTCTTTGCCGGACTCACCACGGCAGAGACGGCCGAGGCCCTGGGTGTTTCGCGCCGGACCGTGGACCGCGACTGGACCCGGGCTCGGGCCTACCTGCACCGGAGCCTCGTCGGGGAGGTCCCCTAGCGGACGTTTTGTCAGCAAGCGGCTACGGCGTCCAGCTCGGGTACGCGTCCGCCCAGTCCGGCCGATTCGTAAGGTTCCGCGGGTTCGTGCCGTCGGCGTTCATCACGAAGATGTCGGGGGCGCCGTCCCGAGTGCTCTCGAAAACGATCTGCCGGCCGTCGGGCGACCAGGCGGGATGGGCGTCCGTCCCCGCCGAGTTCGTGAGCTGAACGAGCCCTGTCCCGTCCGCGTTCATCAGCCAGATGTCCCGGCTGCCACCGCGATCACTGATGAACGCGATCCGCTGGCCATTCGGCGACCACGCCGGCGGCCCGTCGATCGCCTGATGGTTGGTGAGGTTGACCGGGTCGGTCCCGTCCGCGTTCATCGACCATATGTCGTGACTGCCGCCGCGATTGCTAACGAAGGCGATCCGCTTGCCGTCAGGCGACCAGGACGGGTCGTAGTCGGCGGCGTTGGGATCGTCGGTGAGCCGTGTCAGACCCGTGCCGTCGGGATTGATCACGAACAGATCCGGGGGCCCAGCGCTCGTGCTCCAGAAGGCGATGCGTTTGCCGTCCGGCGACCAAGCTGGGGCGGCGCTGAACGTCTGGTCATCGGTGAGCTGCCTCAGGCCGGTGCCATCCGCGCTCATGATGAACAGCTGGCCATTGGGCAGATCCACGGTGAAGGCGATATGCTTGCCGTTCGGCGACCAGTCCGGGTCGCGCGCGCTGCGGCCGAAGTCGGTTAGCCGGGCTGTCCCCGTTCCGTCGGCGTTCATCACGTAGATGTCGTGAAAGCCGTCGCGCCTGCTGGCGAAGGCGATCCGGCCGCCGCGTTTGCCCCCGCCCGGCGGCGAAAAGCTCGGCGGCTGCCATTCGAACGCGCCGACGTCGCAGGCGTCGCCGGCCGGCCGCTCGAAGTCGCGCTGGTCGAACGCCTCACGCGGACAGTTGCCGGCATCGACGGACGGGCCGTCCGCCCGTAGCGCGTG
>CAYXJH010000419.1:0-3152 GCA_964465415.1 uncultured Gemmatimonadaceae bacterium | reverse complement strand
CGGGAGGCCGCCGCGGCCGGGACCACCACCCGGGCCGACCTGCTCGGCGCCTACGTGAGGGATCTCGCGTCGGTCCTGGACATGGAGGCCATAGCCGGCGCCGGCGTCCGCATCGGCGTGGATCCTCTCGGTGGCTCGTCGATCGACTACTGGGAGGCCATCGCCGAGACCTACGGCCTCGACCTCGAGGTGGTGAACCCGGCCGTGGACGCCACCTTCTCGTTCATGACGCTCGACTGGGACGGCAAGGTCCGTATGGACTGCTCATCGCCCCACGCCATGGCCGGCCTCATCGAGCTGAAGGATCGGTTCGACGTGGCGGTGGGCCTCGACCCGGATGCGGACCGCCACGGCATCGTGACGCCCAGCGTCGGCCTCATGAACCCGAACCACTACCTGGCCGTTGCCATCCGCTACCTCTTCCGCAATCGCGCCGGGTGGAGCGGCGATGTCGGGATCGGCAAGACCGTCGTTTCGAGCTCCATGATCGACCGGGTCGCGGCCGACCTGGGCCGGCCGCTCGTGGAGGTGCCCGTCGGCTTCAAGTGGTTCGTCGATGGACTGCTGGGCGGCCGGATCGCATTCGCGGGCGAGGAGAGCGCCGGCGCCACGTTCCTGCGCCGGGACGGCACGCCCTGGACCACGGACAAGGACGGCATCCTGCTGTGCCTGCTGGCCGCCGAGATCACGGCGAAGACGGGGCGCGACCCCGGCGAGCACTACCGCGCGCTGGAAGAACGGTTCGGGCGCGCCGCTTACGAGCGGATCGACGCGCCCGCGACGCCGGACCAGAAGGCGGCGCTGAAGGAGCTGTCGCCGGACGCCGTCCGGGCGGACGGGCTGGCAGGCGATCCCATCGTCGCTAGGCTGACCCGCGCTCCGGGCAACGGTGCGGCCATCGGCGGGCTAAAGGTGTCGACCGAGCACGGCTGGTTCGCGGCCAGGCCCTCGGGGACCGAGGACGTCTACAAGATCTATGCGGAGAGCTTCCGGGGGCCCGACCATCTGCGCCGGATCCAGGAAGAGGCCCGTGCCATGGTGGACGCCGCGTTCCAGGGCGCCCCTGAGGCCCGGCGCTAGACCCCGGCGATCCGGCGCTTGTACTCCTGGAGCGCGGCCTCGAGCCGGTCCCGGGCCGTGGTGTCCCCCGGGACATTGTGGGAGGGGTGGATGTAGAGATGAACGCCGCGCTCGACCAGGAGCTCGGCCACGGTGGTGATGGTCATCCAGACCACCGCGGTGAAGGCCATGGTGGAGACCGGGCCGACCCGGTCCTCGTGGTCCGGAATCGGGACGGCGGCGTCGACCATGGGGACGCAGGTGTCGATGACGACGTCGGCCAGGTCGAACAGGCGGTGCCCACCGGAGTGGCGCGGGGCCTCGCCGGCGTACGCGGCCGCGGATCCGGCGACCACCAGCTTCATACCCCGCTCCCTCGCCTCCAGCGCGACGTCGATGTTGACCGGGTTGAGGCCGGAGTGGGAGAAGATCCACATGGTGTCGCGCGGATCGAAGTCGTAGCTCTTCATGATCTCGCGGCCGTAGCCCTCGACGCGCTCCAGGAAGACGAATTGGCGCACCCCCATCTCGCCGGTGATGCGAGTGAAGAAGGTCAGCGGCAGCTCGATCATGGGGTGGAACCCGACGAACCCGCCGATCCGCGGGTACATCTCCTCGATCGGCAGCGTGGCATGGCCGCAGCCGAAGGTGTGGACCCAGCGCTCGGCGGCGATGGAGTCCGCCATGAGGCCGGCCGCCTCCCGGATTCGGTCGAGCTGGGTCTCTTCGATCCGGGCGAGCGCCCCCCGGGCATGGTCCAACCACTGGATAGCCAGCATCAAATCGATTCGCTTTCGGTCTATGGGTTCTCCGCCCCGGTCACCGCGGCGGGTGGCACGCGACCCATCAGGGGCCGGATGACCAGGAAGATGGCGGCGATCGCCGTGAGGCCGATCGGCACCACGATGAACGACGGTCGCATCCCGTACGTTTCGCCCAGCGCGCCGGCCACCCAGGGCAGCGTGCTGCCGCCGGTCAGCGCCATCACCAGCACCAGGCTGAACGCGGTGCCGGACAGGGTCGCGTAGCGATCGCCCACATAGCCCAGCACGATGGGGAACACGGCGGCGAACCCGACGCCCAGCAGCACGACGCCAACACCGCCGAAGAGGGCGGACCCGGCGGTCATGAGGGTGATCGCACCGGCCATCGCCACGGCCAGCGACACGCCGAGGACGACGGTTGGGGCGACGGTCCTGAGGATACGACCCAGGCCCAGCCGGGCCACCGTCATGCCGAGCCAGTAAAAGGACAGGAGGAACAGCGCCTGCTCGGCCGGCAGGCCCAGCCCCTGGTCGAAGTACGCCGCTGACCAGCCGCCCACCGTGATCTCCATCCCGCTCTGGAAGAAGAGCATGGCGCCCAGCAGCAGCAGGACAGGGTCCCGGAACAACGCGGCCGCCCGGCGGAGGGGGAAGCCTTGCGGCTGTTTCGGCGCGGGGAACGTCACCCGTGCGTAGAACACCAGGACCAGCGCGACCGCCAGCCCGATCACTGCCAGCACCTCCACGTACCCCGCCACCCCCTGGAGCGCGCCCAGGATGAACGGGACGCCGAACGCGCCGATCCCGAAGAACACGCCCAACAAGGCCAGGCCGGCGCTGCGGCCGCCGGCGCTGATGTCCGCCACCAGCGCGTTGGTGCCGCCGTTGATGATGCCGCCGCCGAACCCGATCAGCAGCATGGCAGCGGCCAGCATGCCCCACGAGCCGGCGAACGCCATCCCCTCCAGGCCGAGGAAGATGAGCGCCACCGCCAGCATGAGCAGGCCCTTGTACCCGCGCCGGTCGACGATGGGACCAAACAGGACGGACCCCGCCAGGATGCCCAGGCTCATGATCGTGAAGAGCGACCCCGCCGCGGCGCCGCCGAGCCCGAGCCGGGGCATCGCTTCCGGCAACACCGACCCGAGCGCCGTCAGCACGATTCCGAACAGGAGCATGCCCACGCACGCCGCGGCGAAAACCGTACGGTGGTGGTACGTGGTCATGGGACCGGGTCGGGGTCTGTCAGCGTCGGCGTCGAGATGATCGCTTGATGGTTGGTGTGTGGTCCACAAGCAGTTGCGACGCGAGGGCTTCCGAATCATCGCT
>CAYXJH010000418.1:0-3163 GCA_964465415.1 uncultured Gemmatimonadaceae bacterium | reverse complement strand
GGGGACGGGCCTGGTCGGGACGATCGGCGGCGGGTGCGGTGAGGGCGAGGTGCTGGAGGTGGCGCCAACGGTGCTGGAGACGGGGCGAGCCCGGCGAGTGCGCGTCGAGCTGTTGGACGCGGAGGACTCGTGGAGCCCCGCGGTGTGCGGCGGGGTCATGGACATACTACTGGAGCCGGTGTCACCGGATGTGGACTAGATACAACGCGTTCCTGCGGACGCCGCCCGAGCTGACGGTGGCGTGGCAGGACCGGGAGACGGACGCGCGCGGGTGGCTCGTGATCAACTCGTTCCGCGGCGGCGCGGCCGGGGGCGGGACGCGGATGCGGATCGGCGCGAACCCGCGTGAAGTCGGGTACCTGGCCAAGACGATGGAGCTGAAGTTCGCACTGGCCGGCCCAGCGATCGGCGGCGCCAAGTCGGCCATTGACTTCGACCCCCGGGACCGGCGCAAGGCGGCCGTGCTGGAGCGCTGGTTCGCGGCGATCGCTCCCATCCTCCGGGACCGATACGGCACGGGCGGCGACCTGAACGTGGACGAGGTCGGCGAGGTGATCCCCATGATCCAGTCGCTGGGGGTCGAGCATCCGCAGGCCGGCGTCGTTCGCGGCCATCTGCGCCCGGATGCGGCGTCGTTCGCGCGCATCATCGAGAGCCTGGACAGGGGGGTCAAGGCTCCGGTAGGCGCGGACCGCGGCGTGGCGGGCAGGGTCATGACGGTCGCGGACATGATCACCGGATACGGCGTCGCCCGCTCGGTCATCGAGTACTATGACCGTCGGCATCTGCGCCTCGACGGTGCCCGCGTCCTGCTCGAGGGGTTCGGAAACGTCGGCGCCGCCGCGGGGCTCTACCTGGCCCGCGCCGGCGCCGTGCTGGTGGCGATCTCCGACGCGGAGAAGGCGCTGGTCGAGCCCGCCGGCCTGGACGCGTGCCAGGTCGAGCGGCTCATCACGAACGCCCCTCCTCGCCTCCTACCGCCAGACCCCCGCAGCCGGGGGGGTGCGGACCGGAAGGACTTCTTCCGCGTGCCTGCCGACATCTTCGTCTGCGCCGCCTCATCGGGGACGATCGAAGACGGGCGCCTGGACCTGCTTCGGGCGGCCGGAGTCCAGCTCCTGGCGTGCGGCGCCAACCAGCCGTTCCGCGAGAGGCAGCTGGGATCGACACGCGTGCACCGGCTGGCCGACAGCCGGTTCGCGGTCCTGATGGATTTCCTGGCGAACCTGGGCATGGCACGGACGTTCAGCTACCTCATGGAAGACGGCGCGGGCACGGACGCGGACGCCGTGTACGCCGCGGTCGATCGCACGATCGCAACGTGCGTCGACGAGATGTTGGCCCGCGCGACGCGCCCCGACCGGGGGCTCATGGCGGCCACCGTGGGCATCGCCCTGGACCGGGTCGGCGCGCCATGAGCGTGACGCTGCTGGTCGGCACCCGCCGGGGGCTGTTCATCGCCCGGTCCGGCGACCGGATCCAGTGGGTCCTGGAGGGGCCCCACCTGGAAGGGCGCGAGGTCTATCACGCGATCCGCGACCCGCGGACCGGCGTGCTCTGGGCCGCCACCGACCACAAGGTCTGGGGCGCCCACGTCCACCGTAGCGACGACCGCGGCCGCACCTGGGAAGTGCTGGAAGCCGCGCCCCACTACCCCGACGACCGGGGGCTGAAGGCCATCTGGTTTCTGGCGCCTGGACCACCGTCAGAGCCCGACACCCTCTGGGCCGGCATCGAGCCGGCCGGCCTCTTCGTCAGCCGGGACGCGGGCAGAACCTGGGAAGGCGTATCCTCGCTCAACGACGACCCGTCGAACCGGACCTGGCAACCCGCCGGCGGCGGGCTGGCACTGGGCGGGATCCAGCACGACCCCGCCGACCCGGACCGTCTCTATTGCTCCCTGTCCGCCGGCGGAGTCTACCGCTCCCATGACGGCGGTGCCACGTGGACCGCCGCGAACCGCGGCGTCCGGGCCGATTTCATGCCCCAGAAATATCCGGAGACAGGCCAGTGCGTCCACAAGCTTCGCCTCCACCCCGCCCTGCCGGATCGGCTGTACCAGCAGAACCACTGCGGCGTGTACCGCTCCGACGATCGGGGCGAGAGCTGGATCGAGATCACCAACAACCTTCCCAGCGATTTCGGTTACGCCCTCGCCCTCGACCCGCGGGACCCCGACACCGCGTTCGTGATCCCCGAAGAGTCGAGCCACATGCGCGCGACCTGCGACGGCCGACTCCGTGTCTACCGCACCGACGATGCCGGCGCCACCTGGACCGCCCTCACCCAGGGGCTGCCCCAGGAGCACGCATACGTGTCCGTCCTCCGGGATGCCATGGATCATGATGGCCTCGACCCCGTCGGCCTCTACTTCGGAACCTCCACCGGCCACCTCTTCGCCAGCGCCGACCGCGGTGAGTCCTGGCGCTCGGTGGCGGGGTACCTGCCGAAGATCCTGAGCGTGACCGTGGCGGGTTGCTGATGCACTGACCTCGGTCTCGGATCTCGGCCCGTCACGCCTCGCCCGCCCAGTCCAGGTACAACCGCGAGCACAGCGAGCCAGCCTCGCTCGCGGGCACCAGTTCGGCGGCGGGCCCCCAGCGCCAG
This sequence comes from uncultured Gemmatimonadaceae bacterium, assembly GCA_964465415.1. GTDB lineage: Bacteria > Gemmatimonadota > Gemmatimonadetes > Longimicrobiales > RSA9 > SLCC01. The sequence continues at coordinate 556 of CAYXJH010000418.1, read as the reverse complement.
TCCACGTACTGGGTGACGTCGGGGACGGACTGGGGCACGGCGGGGAAGCCGGCCGCGATCTCAGCGCGGTACAGGCGCATCTCCAGTCGATAGCCAGGCCTGTCCAGGTGTCCGGCGCCGAGGATCGCACCGGGCTCCGCGGTCACACCGAGCTTGTCGCGGGCGGCCCGCCGGACTGCGTCGTCCCAGGATTCGCCGGGAGCCAGCGACGCGGCCGGGAGGCCCCAGGCCAGGGGGAGGTCGTCGTCGTCGGGGGGCCTCTGGACCAGGAGCACTCGGCCGTCGTCCTGGTGGATCGCCAGGGACACGGACCGCTTCAGCCCGGCGGGCTCAGTCTTCATCGTCGTCGTCGGGCCAGCCGAACCGCGACATGTCGACGCGGCCGCGCTCGTCGAACTCGATGCCCTCCTCCTCCAGCAGCGCTCGCTGGAGACCCGAGGCGTTGCCCGATCGGGGGATGGTGATCTCGCCGCGGCCGTTGATGACGCGCCACCACGGAACCAGGACGTCAGCGGGCAGGCTTCGCAGGGTCCGCCCCACCGCCCGTGCCGCACCA
>CAYXJH010000417.1:0-3174 GCA_964465415.1 uncultured Gemmatimonadaceae bacterium | reverse complement strand
GGCGCGGATGCGCTCGAGCTGGTTGAGGTGCAGCAGGTCGTGCCCGGCGTACAGGCGGATCAACCGCTCGACGCTCTCCTCGCCGCGCTCGGCGTGGACGCCCACGCGAGCAAGGTCGGCGTCGGACGCCGCGTCGAGCAACCGCAGGTTGCTCCGGCGCAGGACGTCGAAGTCCGCGAGCGACTCGGCCGGATCCGACTCGGCGTACCCCAGCCGGTCCGCCCAGGCGTCCTGGTCGTAGCCGGAGATCGCGGGGCGGTCCTGCGCCAGGATCATGCGCAGCCGATACGCCCAGACGACCTCGGCGTCGGCCAGGTGTCGGAGCACCTGGCGAACGGACCACTTCCCCGCCATCTCCGGCGAGGCCATCTCCGTTTCCGTCATCCCGGCCACCGCCTCTCGCAACGCCTCGGGCGTGCCCCGGAGCACGGCGCGCGGGTCGCGTTCTCCCAGGAGCCCCAGCACGGCCTCGGTGTACGCCTCGGCCTGTCCCGCGGCCCGGGAGGCGGGATTCGTGAAGACCGACATGTCGCCCTCCCGCGTTGCTCGCCCCTACATCTTCTTCAGCTCGGCGACGAGCGCGGTCAGGACCTTCTTGGCGTCGCCGAACAGCATCCGGTTGTTGTCCTTGTAGAACAGCGGGTTGTCGGTGCCGGCAAAGCCCGGGTTCAGGCTACGCTTCACCACGATGGTGTTCTTGGCGAAATCGGCGTTGATGATGGGCATGCCGTAGAGCGGGCTGTCCTTCTTGGTCCGGGCGTCGGGGTTCACCACGTCGTTGGCGCCCAGGATCAGGACCACGTCGGTCCGCTCCATCTCGGAGTTGACGTCGTCGGACTCGAAGAGCTGGTCGTAGGGCACGTTCGCCTCGGCGAGCAGCACGTTCATGTGCCCGGGCATGCGGCCGGCGACGGGGTGGATCGCGAATTTCACGGCCACGCCCCTCTCGCCGAGCATGTCGGAGAGCTCACGGGCCTGGTGCTGGGCCTGGGCCACGGCCAACCCGTAGCCGGGGACGACCACGACGCTATTCGAGTAGGACATCAGCACGGCCGTGTCCTCCGCGTTGATCTCCTTGACGATCTTCGGGCCGCCGTCCCCATCGCCCGTCGCTGCCGCAGTCTGGGAGCCGAAGGCGCTGAACAATACGTTGGCCAGCGACCGGTTCATCGCCTTGCACATGATGTTCGTCAGGATCAGCCCGGACGCGCCCACCAGGGAGCCGGCGATGATCAGGACATTGTTGTTCAGCACGAACCCGGTGGCCGCCGCCGCGAGGCCGGAGTACGAGTTCAGGAGCGCCACGACGACGGGCATGTCGGCGCCGCCGATGGGCATCACGAACATGAGCCCGAAGATCAGGGCCAGCACGGCCAGCGCGACGAACCAGCCGACCGGGACCCCGGGCATGACGGCGATCCACGCGCCGATGCCGAGGACCGCCAGGAAGACGGCGGCGTTCACGAGGTTGGAGCCGGGATAGGTCAGCGCCTTCTCGAAGTAGCCTTCGAGCTTCGCCCAGGCCAGGAAGCTGCCGGAGAAGGTGACGGAGCCGATGAGCACCGACAGCACGATGGTCAGCGAGACGGTGAACGTGGGTGCCAGCACGCCGGGCGCCAGGTAGCCCAGGAACTCCGCCGCGGCGACCAGGGCGGACGCGCCACCGCCGAACGCGTTGAAGACGGCCACCATCTGGGGCATGGCGGTCATCTTGACCCAGCGGGCGAGGAACGCGCCGATGCCGGCGCCGATGACCAGTCCCACCAGGATCCAGGTCCAGTTCAGGATCCCGCCGAAGAAGAGGGTCGCGACGATGGCGAGCAGCATGCCCGATGCGCCGAGCAGGTTGCCGCTGCGCGCCGTCTTCGGGGAGCTGAGTCGCTTGAGGCCCAGGATGAAGAGGACCGACGCGACCAGATACATGATGTGCATGAGGACCTCCATCGGTCCTCCAACGGTTTCGGTCACGTCATACCTCCCGTTCTTCCTTCTTCTTGAACATCTGGAGCATACGGTCGGTGACCATGAAGCCGCCGACCACGTTGATCGTCGCCATGATCAACGCGAGCACGCCCAGGATCGTCCTCGCCGGGTCCGTCACCACGCCGGCCACCAACAGCGCGCCGACGATGGAGATGCCCGAGATCGCGTTCGACCCGGACATCAGCGGCGTGTGCAGGATGGTCGGCACCTTGGTGATGACCTCGAAGCCCACGAAGATCGCGAGCACGAGGATGTAAATCGAAAAGAGCAGATCCAGGCCTTCCATGTCCCTCTCCTGTTCAGGCGCTCGCGCCGACCGCGTCGCGGGTGCGCTCGTGCACCACCTTGCCGTCGTGGGTCACGCAGCACTCACGCGTGATCTCGTCCTCGAAGTCCACCTTGAGCGTCTTCGACTCCGCGTCCACCAGGTGCTTGAGCAGCTCGTGGATGTTGCGGGAGTACATCTGGCTGGAGTTGCGGGGCAGCTCGCTGGCGGCGTTCATGAGCCCGATGACCTTCACGCCATCGTGGACGACCGTCTCCCCCGCCTTCGTCAGCTCGCAGTTGCCGCCAGACTCGGCCGCCAGGTCCATGATCACCGAGCCCGTCCGCATGTCCGCCACCATGTCCTCGGTGATGAGGACCGGCGCCTTCCGGCCCGGGACCTGGGCGGTCGTGATCACCACGTCCGACTCCACGCACAGCTTGTGGAGCAGCTCGTGCTCCTGCTTCTGCTGGTCCTCCGTGACCTCCTTCGCGTAGCCGCCCTTGGTCTCCGCCTCGTCCAGCGTGATGCCCACGAACTGGGCGCCCAGCGACTCGACCTGCTCGGCCGCGGCCTGGCGGATATCGAAGCCCTTCACGCGGGCGCCCAGCCGGCGGGCCGTGGCAATGGCCTGGAGCCCGGCCACGCCGGCGCCGATCACCAGCACCCGGGCCGGCGGGATCGTGCCGGCCGCGGTGGTGAGCATGGGGAAGAAGCTGTCCACCTCTTGCGCCGCCTGGAGCACGGCGATGTACCCGGCCGACGTCGCCTGGGACGACAGGGCATCCATGCGCTGCGCCACGGTGATGCGCGGGATCAGCTCCATGCTGAAGCTGGTCACCTTCGCCTTCGCCAGCCGCTGGATCAGCTCGGGCGAGGTCAGGGGGTAGAGGAAGGAGATGAAGGCGCCGCCCTGCTTCAGGGTG
>CAYXJH010000416.1:0-3175 GCA_964465415.1 uncultured Gemmatimonadaceae bacterium | reverse complement strand
GACCGGGCCCGGGCGGGCGGGGCGCTCTACCACCTCGGAGTCGCGCACACGGAGCTCGGCGGCGATGCCGCCGCGCGTCGCGCTTCGGCCGCTTTCGACGCCGCGTCCGTCGCGCTCTCGGGTATCCGCTCCCGCGCGGGCGACGACCCGCTGCGCCTGAGCTTCGCGGAACAGTACGTCGATCTGTATGCGCGCTGGAGCCTTACCGCCCTCGCTCGGCACGACCTCGGCCCGTCGGAACGGGTCTGGGCGGGGCTCGCCGCGGCCGAGCGTGGCCGGGCCCAGGCGCTCCTGGACCTCCTGGCCGACACGGTTCGCGTGGAAAGCGGTGCCGAAGATCTGCCCGAACGGGGCCGCGCCCTGGCCGCCGCCGCGCGGGAAGGGGGGGCCGACGGGCTGCTCTACTACCTCGTCACGCCCGACACCCTCCTGGCGTGGCTGATCGCCGGCGATGATACGATCAACCTGCATCGGGTGCCCGTTGCCCGAATGGAGCTTGAGGCAAGGATCCGGGACGTCAGGCAGAGTCTCCAGGCGCCCGGCAGCTGCGACTTCTTCGCCGAGGAGTCCGGCGGCGGAGATCCCGTCGCCGCGCTCGCGACCCTCCACGCGCTCATCGTCCCGCCGGCGCTGGAGGAGCGGCTCTCGGCCGGCTCCGAGGTAGTGATCGCGCCGCACGGCCCCCTGAACCTGGTGCCCTTCGGAGCGCTTTCCCCCGGCGCGTTCGAGACGCCGCTTGGGGTTCGCTATGGGCTTCGATACACTCCCTCCCTGGCACTGCTGGAGACAGTCACGGCGCGTGAGCGGATCGTGCCGACCGGTCCCCCCCTGATCGTCGCGGCTCCGGAGATGCCGCGGGTTCGCGTGTGCGGCGAGGAATTCACACCGTCGGCCCCCGAAGGCCAGCGGCGAGCGGGCGAGACCATCGGCCGGCTCTTCGACGTCGCTCCCGTCTCCGGGGCAGAGGCCACCGAGGAGCGTGTTCGACACCTCCTCCCCGGAGCGAGCCTGGTCCACTTCGGAACCCATGGCTTCGCGTTCGACACCGACGCTGAGGCTCGAAGGAGCTTCATCACCCTGGCCGACGCCGGCGGAGCGCCCCCATTTCCACCCGAAAACGATGGAATGCTCACCGTGGCGGACGTACTGGCCCTCCCCCGGCTCACCGCGGAACTCGTGGTCCTGAGCGCCTGCGAGACGGGAATGGGAGATCTCAAGCAGGCGGAGGGGACCGTCGGCCTGCAGCGCGCGTTCCTCTCCCGGGGCGCCCGATCGGTGCTCGTGAGTCTGTGGAGCGTGGGGGACGAGCCGACAGCCGAGCTGATGGAGCTTTTCTACCGGCACTGGCTCTCGGGCGTTCGGAAGGCCGAGGCTCTGAGACTCGCGCAGGAGGAGATGCACCGTCGCGATCCGTCGCCCTATCTATGGTCCGCGTTTCAGCTCGTGGGTGCTTCCTGAGAGCCGCCACTACTCGTCACTCGTTATGGTGCGACCATGAGACCTACGTTCACAATCCAAGTTATCCTCGGCGTTTCGTTGGCCCTGCAGGCGTGCGCCTCCGCCGCCGTAGTCGGATCCGCAGTGGAGCAACGGGCCGACGCGCTGGCGGCGCAGGCGACCTCGGAGGCGGAGCGCGGGAGACTGACCGCGGCCGCCGAGCTCTGGGTCGAAGCGGCCGACCAGTATCGCGAGGCGGGCGCATCGGCGGCAGCCGCCGAGTCCCTGCGCGAGGCGGGCCGCATTCACGAAGCCCTCGGAGCCGAGGAGCAGGCCATGGGGCTGTATGGCCGGGCGATTCTGGTGGAGGATCCGGAAGCTGCGGACCGCTTTGTGGCTCTGATCGATCGGACTCCGGTCACCCGCCCCACACTGAGCCTCGAGCGCGAAGCGTCCTTCATCGCCGCCGTCAGGAGGATGGTGCAGGCCGCCGCGGGCACCAGCGAGCACGGCGAGCGCATCACTTCGGCCGAGGAAGCCATGGACGTGGTGGAAGCACTCGCCGCATTCCTGACCGCCCCTATCCAGCTTGTCTCGGACGGGGGCCCCGTTTCCGTTCAATACCGCCGCTGGAAGCACCGGCGGAGCACCACCGTCCCCTGGAACACGATCCAGACCGACACGACGGTTAGCGGTACCCCCGCGTGGTACCAGTTCCGCTACCCGATCCAGGGAGCGGGGCGGGACACGGTCGTGGATATCTCCTGTGCGGATGGTTGCCTCGTCAAGGTTCCCGGGCAGTGAGCCGTCGACAACGTCCTACCCCTGACGCGCCGGAGCGCCCCCCGGAGCCGATCGAGCGGGATGGGCAGCAAGATCCCGGCGGATTCGCGGGATTTCTTCGGAGCGTGCCCGTTCTGTACGGCCTCCTCGGCGCCGCCGTCACGGCGGTGGTCAACCTCCTCGTGGTCAAACGGCTCCTGCCGGCGCCCTTGGAGCGGCTGGACATCTTCACCAGCATCCTGATACTCGTCGCGCTCCTAGTCGGGTGGGTCGGGCAGCGAACGATCCGTCGACATCTGGGAAAGGTGATCGTGCTCACCACCCTCGCCGCCATCCTGCTCGTGGCGTCGAGCGCGTTCCTCGTGTGTGAAGTGCAATACTCGATCGGCGGTCAGACCGTCGAGCGGAGCTTCCTCACCGGGTGGACCTATGCCGATCCCGATCTGCAGGGCCTGTCGTGCGCGGAGGCGATCCGGATGGTCGGCAACTCCAGAGATGATCTCCGGGCGATCTGGGGCAGCAGCTTCGATCTCGCGTTGTCGGGGTACACATTGCTCTACCTCGCCATCCTGTTCGGCTTGGTCGTATCGCTCGCGAGCCTGCAAGCGGTCCCCAACAGACGGCGCCCGTAGCGCGGCGGCCGGAGGTGGCACCGTCGATAGCCGGCGACCCGTGTCACCATCTCCCGTACCCGCCCCATGAGCAGTTCGAGCGGCCACGGCTCCCGGTAAGGGGTCACGCGCCGCCATCACCCCGAATACAGATTCGCCGCCGCTCGCGCGGACGTCACGATCCCGCGGATCATGGCCGACGAGAATCCGGCGTGCTCCATCTCGTTCAGCCCCGTGATGGTGCAGCCGCGCGGCGTGGTCACGCGGTCGATCTCACTCTCCGGGTGCGCGCCGGCGCGGAGGGCGAGTGTGGCCGCGCCCTTGGCGGTCTGGGCCGCGAGGAG
>CAYXJH010000415.1:0-3199 GCA_964465415.1 uncultured Gemmatimonadaceae bacterium | reverse complement strand
CATCAGCGACCTCGAGCTCCGCGTCCAGTTCCAGCTCACCCTCTGAGGCGAAAGGTCGGAGCCGACGAACAAGGACACGCTGTTGCAGGGAGGACCGAGATGAGATACGCGCTGATCAGCGATATCCACGGCAACCTGCCCGCACTGGAGGCGGTGCTGGCCGCGATCGACCACCGGGACGATGTCGACGGCATCTATCATCTCGGCGATCTGGTGGGGTACGCCCCCTGGCCGGACGAGGTGGTTGCGTTGCTCCGGGAGCGCGCCATCGCCGGCGTCGCCGGAAACTACGACTCCACCACGGCCACCGACTACGAGCATTGCGGGTGCAAGTACGAGGACCCGCGACAAGAGGAGCTGAGCCACCTGAGCTACGAATGGACCCGGGCCAACACGGCGGCCGCGACCAAAGCATGGCTGGGCGGCCTTCCGTTCCGGATCGACCTGCGCCCCCTGGGAGGCCACCGCGCCGGGCCCCGGCTCATGCTCGTGCACGGCAACCCGGTCCTGAACACGGTGTACTGGACCGAGGACCGGTCGGATGACTTCTGTGACAAAATGGCCGATCACCTGGGCGCCCGTCCCGGCGACGTGATCGCGTTCGGTCACACCCACAAACCCTGGCACAGAGCCCTGGACGGCCGCCACTTCGTGAACACCGGGTCCGTGGGTCGCCCGAAGGACGGCGACTGGCGGGCCGGATACGTCATTGTCGGCATGGACGGGGAGAGCGTGACCATCGACTTCGTCCGGGTCGAATACGACCTGGACCGAGCCACGGCCGCGATCCGTTATAGCGATCTCCCGGACGACTTCGCCGAGTACCTGGAGACGGGCGGAGCGCCCCGGAAGCAGGCGGCGGACGCCGGGTAGGATCCGGCCAGAGGGAGGGGGCGGACGACGTACCACTCTCCACTTCTTACCCATCTGACCATGGCGAGGGCAGGTATCGATCGGTTCCCGTTGCCGGCTCGGCGGCCCAGTACCGGGCGTCCCAAGAGCCCTGCTGAGAAGTCTCTGCGGGGAAGTTCGGCCCAGCGGCTCCTGGTTCGAAGGTGGCTCACCCGCTCGACTATGTCGGATTGGGTGAGAAGTGAAGAGTGGTGCGCCGTCCGCGCGACCTGGTCTGCATGACCCGCCCTTGACACATCTACATTCGTTGATGTATCCTCCGCCATGACCAACGACACCCGTGCCGACCCGGTGCTCCTCCAGCGGTTTCAGGCCGTGGCCGAGGAAACGCGCTTCGCCATCGTCCAACGCCTGGCGAGCGGGGAGCGGTGCGTCTGCGAGCTCCAGGTCGATATGGACGCGGCACAGTCGCGCCTCTCTTTCCACCTGAAGAAGCTCAAGGAAGCGGGGGTGGTGGCTGACACGCGTCGGGGCCGATGGATCTACTACGCACTGGTGCCGGAGACGCTGGAAGAGATGCGTGCGTTTCTGGGCGAGGTGAAGCCGGAAGGACGGCTTGAGGTGCTCCAGACGGGGGAGCCGTGCTGTTGAGAGCGCACGTGAGGGGACAAGAAGGGTGGCGGGTGCCGGAAGCGGCCGTTTTTTTTCCGCACTAACATCAACAAGAGTTGATATGGAGGGCTCGTGAGCCACGAACTGAAGGCGGTTGTGAAGGAGAAGTACGGGGAGGCGGCTTTGCGCGTGGTGGCCGGGGAGAAGGCGACGTGCGGTGGCTCGGCGTGCGGGTGCGGGTGCGGGCCGAACCAGGCCGACCCGATCACGCGGGACCTATATGACACGGTAACGGCGGCGTCGTTGCCCGAGGAGGCCGTGCTCGCGTCGCTGGGCTGCGGTAACCCGACGGCGTTGGCGGAGCTCGGCGAGGGGGAGGTGGTGCTGGATCTGGGTAGCGGTGGCGGGATCGACGTGCTGCTGAGCGCCCGGCGCGTGGGCCCCGCTGGCAAGGTGTACGGCCTGGACATGACAGACGAGATGCTGGATCTCGCCCGGCGGAACGCGGCGGCGGCTGGGGCGGCCAACGTGGAGTTCGTGAAGGGTGATATCGAGAACATCCCGCTACCGGACGCGAGTATCGACGTGATCATCAGCAATTGCGTGATCAACCTGTCGGCGGACAAGCGGCAGGTGCTTCGTGAAGCGTACCGGGTGCTGAGGCCGGGTGGCCGGTTCGCGGTGTCCGACGTCGTGATGCGAGGGGAAGTGCCGGCACCGGTGCGGCGGAGCCTGGAGCTGTGGGTGGGGTGCGTCGCGGGGGCCTTGGAGGAGCGTGAGTTCGAGGCGCTTCTGCGTGAGGTCGGCTTCGAGGAACCGAGCCTGGAGCCGACGCGCGTCTACGAGGTCGGCGACGCGGCCGCGTTCCTGGAGGAGGCGGGACTGGATCCGGAGCAGTTCGCGGCCGAGGTGGAAGGCCGGATCATGTCGGCGTTCGTGCGGGCCAGGAAGCCGTCATGACGACGTCGCGCGGGACCTCCCGGCCGGCGACGTCGGGGTCGCCGCCGCGGCAGGCTTCGCCGGGACCCGTGATTCGGACCGCCTCGGCCTCGGACCTGGACGCAGTCGAGGAGTTGCTCGGTGCCGCGGAGCTTCCCACGGCCGGGGTGGCGGATGCACTATCGCGGTTCATGGTGGCGGAGGAGGGTGGGGAGCTCGTGGGCGTCGCAGGCCTGGAGGTCCATGCGTCGGATGGCGTACTGCGCTCGGTTGCCGTCACCCCGGCGTTCCAGGGCGCGGGCCTGGGAGCGCGTCTGACCGAACGTGTTCTGGAAGAAGCGCGACGGGCGGGTCTCCGTCGCCTGTATCTCCTCACGACAACGGCAGCAGAGTACTTCCCGCGCTACGGCTTTCGCCGGATCGCCCGCGAGGATGCGGCCCCGGCGATCCGGCGGAGCGTGGAGTTCCGGGAGGCGTGCCCTGCCTCTGCGGTCGCGATGGTGCTCGAACTGGACTGAAACGGACGGGGGCGGTGCCACCGTCCCCGCCCCCCCCCCCCCCCCCCCCCCCCCCCCCCCCCCCCCCCCCCCCCCCCCTCCCCGGCTACTCCCGCCCCCCCCCCACCCCTACCCCCACCCCTACCCCCACCCCTACCCCCACCCCCCGCCCCCCCACGATCCCCTCCGCGCTGTCCCCCGACCCCGTCTGTTACATCCCCGATACCGCGGTCGCGTCTTGGTCGTGACACGGGGGTTGGAGATTGGGGCAAGCCGGCGCTGAAGCCGGTCCTACTCAA
>CAYXJH010000414.1:0-3201 GCA_964465415.1 uncultured Gemmatimonadaceae bacterium | reverse complement strand
TCGGGTCTCGGGTCTCGGGTCTCGGGTCTCGGGTCTCGGGTCTCGGGTCTCGGGTCTCGGGTCCTCGCGGCCTCACGGCCTCCCGCATATCTTCGCCGTGGCAGACCACGTGAACGGAACACAGGGGGTCAGGGTGTCCTCCAGGCCGCGGCGGCACGCCGCCATCCTCAACCTCGTTCGGACGCAGGCGGTTCCGTCACAGGAGCGGTTGAAATCGCTCCTCGTCGAAGAGGGGTTCGAGGTTACGCAGGCGACCCTGTCACGGGATATCAGGGCGTTGGGCATCGTGAAGATGGTCGACGACACCGGTCGCAGCCACTACGCGCCGCCGGACAGGTCCGGCGATCCAGCCCCCGCGCTCCGTGGGCTCCTCCCTTCGCTCCTGATCACCGCGGACCCCGCAGACAACCTCCTGGTCCTGAAGACCCTTGCCGGCGGGGCGCAGTCCGTCGCCGCGGCCCTGGATCACGAGCGCTGGAGTGATGTGGTCGGGACCATCGCGGGGGACGACACCGTTCTCATCGTTACGCGATCCCCCGACGCGTGCGACCGCGTGCGCCATCGAATCGAGGGTCTTGCCGGCCGCGGCAGTGGGTGATCCTCCCCTCGTATCTATTCACTTGAATGCATAGCTAGACCCCGGTCCATGAACTCGTTCCCCTCTTGACGTATCGCTTCGTGGGTACGATCGTGGTCGCTTCTGACTGCATAATTATGCGTGCGGCGACTGGGCCGTGGGGAAAGGTGCGGGATGGCTGAGACGATCGTGCTCGCGTACTCGGGGGGACTGGACACCTCGATCATCGTGCCGTGGTTGAGGGAGAAGTACGGGTTCAATGTGGTGTGTGTGGCGGCAGATGTGGGTCAGGGCGAGGAGCTGGCTGGACTCGAGGCGAAGGCGTTGGGCACCGGGGCCTCGGCGTGCTACGTGGAGGATCTTCGGGAGGAGTTCCTGACCGGCTTCGTGTGGCCCACGTTGCGGGCGGGGGCGGTGTACGGCCGGAAGTATCTACTGGGCACGTCGATGGCGCGTCCCATCATTGCGCGGCGCCAGGTGGAGGTTGCCCGCGCGGTGGGTGCGACGGCGGTGGCGCACGGTTGCACGGGTAAGGGTAACGACCAGGTCCGGTTCGAGCTGACGTACGCGGCGCTTGCCCCGGAACTCAAGGTCGTGGCGCCGTGGCGCGAGTGGGCTATCCGTTCGCGCGAGGATGCGCTGGAGTACGCCAAGGAGAAGGGCATCCCGGTAGCGGCGACGCGGGCGAAGCCATACTCGCGGGACCGGAACCTGTGGCACCTTTCGCACGAGGGGGGCCCCCTCGAGGACCCGTCGGTCGGTGCCCCGGAGGATCTCTTCATGCTGACGCGCTCGCCGGAGGACGCACCATCGCGAGGGGTGGAGGTCGAGATCGGGTTCGATGCGGGGACGCCGGTCACGGTAGATGGCGAGGTTCTGGGCCCGGTGGCGCTCGTCGAGCACTTGAACGAAGTGGCGGGCCTGCATGGGGTGGGGCGGGCGGACATCGTGGAGGATCGACTGGTGGGCATGAAGTCGCGTGGAGTGTACGAGACACCGGGGGGCACGGTTCTGTACGCGGCACATTCGGAGCTGGAGCAGCTGGTGCTGGATCGTCGGACGTTGGCGCTGAAGGATCTGCTGGCGCCGCGATACGCGGACCTGGTGTATGAGGGTCGCTGGTGGAGCGTGGAGCGGGAGGCCATGGACGCGCTGGTGGACCGGACCCAGACGCGGGTGACGGGAAGCGTGCGGCTGCGCCTGTACCGCGGCAGCGTCACGGTCGTCTCGCGCACGTCGCCCCACTCGCTGTACGACGAGCGGTTCGTCACGTTCGGCGAGGACGACGTGTATGACCAGGCGGACGCGGCCGGATTCATCCGCCTGTACGGACTGCCCTACCGGGTTGCGGCGCTCAGGGATGGGACGGTCACGCCGTCTGCTTCGACTGCGCGCCTGATGGGCGTCGCGTGACGGACCCTCCGCGCCCCGGGTCCCTCTGGGGCGGTCGTTTCAGGGAGGCAGCGGCGGAAGACCTGGACCGTCTGAACCGGTCGTTGCCGGTCGACCGGCGATTGTGGCGTGAGGACGTCACGGGCTCGTCGGCCTGGGTCGGGGCGTTGGAGGGTGCGGGCGTGCTGACGTCGGAGGAGGCGTCCGAGCTCCGCGCAGGTCTCGAGACCGTCTCGCGTCGGCTGTCGGAGTGGGAGACGGCGGAGTGGGAGGCGACGACGGACGAGGACATCCACACCCTCGTAGAGCGCTTGCTGGGCGACGTCGTGGGACCGCTGGCGGGCAAGCTCGCGACCGGACGTTCGCGGAACGACCAGGTCGCCACGACGACGCGGCTCTGGGCCATGGCGGCCGTCGCCGTACTGGACGGCCAGCTCAGCGATCTCCAGGCCGCGCTCCTCGAGCAGGCCTCGGCCCACGTGGAAACGTTGATGCCGTCGTACACCCACCTCCAGCGGGCGCAACCGGTTTCGGCGGCCCACTGGTTGTTGTCCTACGTCTGGGCCCTGTTCCGGGACCGGGATCGGCTGACGGACGCGGCCGGCCGCCTGGCCACCCTCCCGCTCGGGTCGGGGGCGGTGGCCGGGTGCCCCTACCCGGTGGACCGGCGGGCGCTGGCGAGCGAGCTGGGCTTCGGCGAGGTGTCGGCCAACAGCATGGACGCGGTGGGCGACCGTGATTTCGTCGCCGAGCTGCTTTTCGTGGCTGCGCTGACGGGGGTTCACGTGTCGCGACTGGCGGAGGACGTCATCGTGTTCGCCTCCCAGGAATTCGGGTTCATCAGGCTGCCCGATCGGTTCTCGACCGGCTCATCGCTCATGCCGCAGAAGCGGAATCCCGATGCCATGGAGCTGGCGCGCGGAAAGTCTGGCCGGCTCATCGCCGAGCTGATGGGGTGGCTGGTGACGCTCAAGGGGCTGCCCGGCACATACAACAAGGACCTCCAGGATGACAAGCTGGCCCTGTTCACGGCGTTCGACACGCTGGGAACGGTGCTTCCCGCCGTGGCGGGAACGGTTCGCGAGATGACGATGGATGAAGCGGCGTGCGCCGCCGCGATCGACCCGGCCATGCTGGCGACGGACCTTGCCGACGAGCTGGTGGCCGGCGGTACTCCGTTCAGGGAGGCCCACGAGCAGGTCGGCCGGCTCGTTCGTCGGGCCGAGGAGCTG
>CAYXJH010000413.1:0-3214 GCA_964465415.1 uncultured Gemmatimonadaceae bacterium | reverse complement strand
CCCGGGAGGTCCGCCCACGCCGCGCCGCGACGGACCAGCGATTCTCGATGCTCTCGGCGGGCGGGGTGCACACGTGCGGCCTGACGGCGAATGGCCAGGCATGGTGCTGGGGCCGCAACACGTTCGGCCAGCTCGGAGACGGGACCACGAGGAGCTCACCGCTTCCCGCGCGCGTAGCAGGAGGCCATCGACTGGTGGCGCTCGAAGCGGGGGGCGCCCACACCTGCGCCGAGGCGGCCGGAGGCGGCGTGTATTGCTGGGGTAACAATCTGCAGGGGCAGGTGGGTGATGGCACGCGGGAAAACCGGAGCTCGCCCGTGCTCATGATGCGGGAGGGAGCGTGACGGGCGGGACCGGGCGTGACGGAAGCCCGATCGGGGTGAAGGTGGCGAGCGTGGTGGCCCTGGCGCTGGGATTCTGCACCATGGCCACATCCGGGTTGGCCGCCCAGCAGCTGCCCATCAAGACGGCCCCGCTCCCCGGCGCCGTGGTGATCTGCGGTTCGACCGGAGGCGGTGTGACCTCGCCCATCGTGGGCACCACCACGGACTCGGCCGAAGTCGTTCGTCTGGCCGATGCGGCGACCCAGGCGATGATCCTGGGCGACCTGGCGGCCGCCCTGGACTTCCTGGACCAGGCGCTCTTGCTCGACCCCGGGGCGGCGGAGGCCATCTATCTCCGAGCCAGGATCCTCGAGGAGCAGGGTGAGGTCAACGCCGCTGCCGCGGCGCTCTGCGCGTATCTCGCCCTCCGTCCCGACGGCCCTTCCGCCCGGGAGGTCCACCAGCGACTCGACGAGGCGCGGGATGCGGGGATCGGCCAGGAGGTCGCGGCGCGCTATCGCCAGGCCCTGGCCCTGGAGTTCGAGGGGAGGCTCGAAGAAGCGGAAGCGGCGTTCAGCGATGTGCTTTCGGCCCGCCCGGATGCCCCCATGGCGCTCTACAACCGGGGCGTGGTCCGCTCGGTTCTGGGTCGGTCTGAGGGCGCCCAGCAGGACTTCGAGCGCTACGTCCGGCTCACCCCCGCACCCGCGGATGTCGGTGATGTCCGGCGGTACCTGGTCGCGACGTTCCCCGCATCGGAGGAAGCGACACGGGCCGCCCAGGCGGGACCGGCCGGCATGGCCGGCCCCCGGCCCGGCACTGCCTTTGCCGTAGGAGCGCTGCTACCAGGCGGCGGCCAGTTCTACACCGGTCGCCCGGCGCTCGGTCTGGCCGTGACGGCGCTGGCCGGCGGAGCGCTCGCGACGGGGCTCCTGTACGAGCGGACCACGGTGCGCTGCCTGGATGCGACGATCCAGACCAACTGTCCGGAGGAGCTGGTGGCATCACGGGAAACGAGTCGTCCGTTCCTGGCCCCGGCCGTGCTGGCCGCCGCGGGTGTGATGATCGGCGCCGCCATCGAGGCGTCGTTCCACGCGTCACGCCGATCGGCGGAGCGGGACGCCGCGGGTGGAGACGGCTCAGCCCGCCTGGGCTTCAGCGGCGATGTGCGCTACGACGGTGCCTCCCTGCACGTGGGTCTGATCAGACTGCGGTTCTGACACGGAGCAGGACGTAATGCCAGACATCTCCCGTAGGCTAGCCCTCGTATGTCTCGTGGCCCTTGCCGTTGCCTGTGAGGACGTGGTCGTCGCCCCGGCGGTCGTATCCACCATCGAGGTCGTGCCCGCCGACGTCCAGGTCACCGTCGGAGCCGGCACCAGCCTGTCCGTGGACCTCAAGGATGAGGAAGGGCGATCGGTCTCCGGCTATCAGGTCACGTGGACCAGTGACGACGACCACATCGCGTCGGTGAATACTGCCGGGGAAGTGTCCGGGCTGGGCAGCGGGACGACCACGATCCGGGCCCGGGTGGGCGAGGCCGAAGGCTCGGCGACCGTGCGCGTGCGGGGGGCGCCGGTCATAGGGCTGAGCCGCACCTCGGTCAGCTTCTCCGGTGACGAGGGGGGGCCGGCCTCACTCCCGGTGAGCGTCGCCGTCACCAACCAGGGTGAAGCTCCGCTCACGGGACTCCAGACCGCCATCAGCTACAGCGCGGGGTCGTCCGGCTGGCTGTCGGCCACGCTGGCCGGTTCCACGGCGCCGACCACCCTCACCCTGGCCGTGAACCTGGCGGGGCTCGAGCCCGGCGAGTACCGCGCCGATGCGACGGTCTCGTCCGGATCGACGCCGGCGGAGCCGGTGGTAATCGGGGTCCAGCTGGAGGTCAGGGAAGCCCCCGCCGCGCCGCCGGCGGCGCCTTCCGGCCTGTCCGCTTCCGGAGGCCTCACCAGCATTCAGCTGAGCTGGACGGCGAACAGCGACGATGAAACGGAGTTCCGTGTCCATCGCAGGACGGGCAGCGGGAGCCACCAGCAGATCGCGACGGTGGGAGCGGGCGTGACAGCGTTCACGGATTCGGACGTGGTGCCGGGGATCACGTACGGGTATCGGGTCCGGGCGTGCAACGATCACGGCTGTTCGGTGCTGTCGGCGGAAGCCACGGCCAGCACACAGGTCGTCGCGCCTTCCGCTCCCGTGGACCTCCGGATCTGGATGAACCTGCACAACCGGGTCCGGATCGCGTGGGACAACACCAGCTCGGTCCCCACGACGATCCGGGTCGAGCGGGCCACCGGGTCCGGGTCGTTCAACGTCCTCGAGACAACCGATCCGGGCGCCACCTTCTACGACGACCGGAGCGTGGAGCCGGGGACCCGATATACGTACCGGGTCTACGCCTGTCTCCCTACCGGGTGCTCGGGCGCCTCCAACACGGTGACGGTCACCACCCCCGGCTGATTCGCTGCGCGTCCGCGGTGCCCGCTCCGCGCGGGACCGCGGACGCGGCCTCAGTCCCACCAGCCGTGCAGGTACCAGCCCCCATCGCGCCCATCCCGATAGACCCAGAGGATCCTCCCCTGGTCGGTGATGCAACGGTAGTACTCGCGCGCATAGGGCTCCGCCTCCCACCGCCCCCCGGAGATGCGGTCGGGACCGGCGGCCACGGCCACCGTCCGCCAGCCGCTACCGTCGTGCAGACGCTCCGGGATCTCGTGATCCCGACGCCGCCCCGACTCCACCCGCAACGGTCGCGGCCGCCCCAGCAGCTGTAGGGTCAGTCCCCGAGCGGTCGTGGCGCCCGGGGAGACAGAATGCTCCGCCCCGACCGGCATCCATTCCGCCCGGCGCTCCACCAGCGGGTGGGCGTTCGTCGCCGGCGCCACCGGTGC
>CAYXJH010000412.1:0-3217 GCA_964465415.1 uncultured Gemmatimonadaceae bacterium | reverse complement strand
CCCGGAGGGCAAACTGCGCCGCCGCGAAGGCGATTTCGGCGGGCTTTCGGGAATGGAGCTTCTCCAGGCCGTGGCCAAGGGCGACATCTGGATCAACC
Organism: uncultured Gemmatimonadaceae bacterium; assembly: GCA_964465415.1. Classification (GTDB taxonomy): domain Bacteria; phylum Gemmatimonadota; class Gemmatimonadetes; order Longimicrobiales; family RSA9; genus SLCC01. Next base: position 3,119 of record CAYXJH010000412.1, on the reverse strand, counting down.
TGCGGGCGCCACAGGTCGCCGATCCGATGCAGGACCTCGGCGGCCCGAGCGTGCTGCTCGATCGCGTCCGCGTGCCTGCCCCCCGCGCGGTGGACCAGCCCGAGATTATCCAGCGCCCACCCGACACCGCGCGCGTCCCCCACTTCCTGTTTGCTCTCGAGCGCGAGATCGAGGTAGTGCTGGGCCGAGTCCAACGCGCCCAGGGCCAGGTGCGCTCTGCCGACGTTCATCTGGGCCAGACCCAGGTACGACGGACGACAGACGCCCTCGACCATCGCGAGCGACCGCCGGTAACGATGCAGCGCGGAATCCGGCTGGCCGGCGAGGTCGTGACTGTACCCGATGTTGCCCTCGACGAGCGCCTCGCCCGCGCGGTCGCCGAAACTCCTCCGCAGGGACAGCGATCGCTGGAAGTGCGGGATGGCCTCGGCCGGCCGACCGACGGTCTGGTAGACGCGGCCCAGATTGTTCTCGGTCACCGCCCGACCCTGAGTGTCCCCGATGGAGTCCTGCAGGGCCGTGGCACGACCGAGGTAGTGAAAAGCGGAGTCGGGATTCTCCAGGTCGTGGTGCGCGAGTCCGAGATTGTTCAGGGCTCGACCGAGCTCGATGCGGTCCCCCCTTTGCGCCGCCATTGACGCTGCGGCGCGGTAGACGACTAGCGCCGAATCTGCACGCCCGGCCCCGTGGAGACTCTCGCCCTGCTGCCGAAAAGCGGCGAGCGCCTGCTCGTCGCTCGGAACGGCAGAGAACAGCGCCTCAGCGCGCTCATGGTACGTCCGAGCGGAATCCGAACGGCCGAGCGCATCCCAGAAGGCGGCCGCATTCGCGAACGACACCGCGGCAGATTGCAGCCTCGCGTCGATCGCCAGGCTCTCACCGTGGCGACCGTACGCGCCCGCAAAATCGATGAGCTCTTCGCACGACCCCGTTCGAAAGACCACGTCACCCCGTCGGTCGATGTTCGTTGCACATCCCAGGGCGACGGCCGACAGGAGCAGCGCGAGTCCAGCCCGCGGCGTCCGCGGCGGACACCCGGGCTGGACGCGGTTCCGACGCGGACCGATGACCCGGTCCATCATGTTCAGTCGAACGTCCATAACACCATGTTGTCCATCGCGAGCGCCACCGGGTGTCCGTCGGGTCCCTCGAACGCCAGCATACGTATCCGGAACGGGCCGCCCGGCGATTCACCGAGGTCGAGCGCTGCCTCCCTCCACCCCGTACATACCGGATAGGTGGCGTTCACGACCGCGCCGTGGCGGTGCGCCCCCCGATCCGTGGTCCCACATCCGCCTGAAACTCGCTGTGTGAACGTCGCCGAGCCGCGGGTCCGGGTGAAGGACCGGTCCACCCGCATGAGCTCCCGTGGCACCCCCGTCTGGGGAACGAGATACACCGCGACATAAGCGGAGCCCGGGTCGGAGCTTGGGGAGGCTGCCAGGAACGCGTAATCGAATCGCAGTTCCCATCGTTGCGCGGCTGGGAGGGAGCTGATGTCGGCCGATTCCATCCCGCTCGTGGACACGGGAATCAGTACGTCTCGATCGATGTCCTGCGTGGAGATCCATCCGAAGCACTGGAAGCACAGCGAGTCCCCGATCACGATCCGGTTGGTCGGGTCGGGCTCGGTTAGGGTGCCGTACTGCCACGTGTTTCCACCCACGGCGCATCTGCCCGCGTCGGTGCAGTCGGCTTCGAAGTGCGCACCGTACCCCTCGGGTGGAAGCCAGCCGCTCGGCCAATCGTTGCCACCCTGACCCCCGACGTTCCCCGCGCCGTTGAAGCCGCCGCCGCCGATCACCGTCGTCGGTGTTCCCGTGAGCACATCCGTGATCTCCTGATCGCAACCCGGGACGGCCGTCAGCGCCATCCCGAGGAACAGTACGAGGGCAGGGGGAGGTAGACGAAGGCGGCTCGTGGCGATCGGAGCATGAAAGGGCACGCCGAACCTCCGGGAGAGGGGAAGGCCTGACTTCAACATAATGGCCGCTTAGTAGCTGGCAATGCCCGTGTTTCTCCGTGAACCGAAGACCGGTAAGTACGGGCCCCTGGGAAATCTCGTTGGGAAAGGAATCCCCGATACGGTGACCAAAACGGTGACCAGGCTCCCGACAAGGGCAACGGCGCGGGCTCTCGCCGATGTGGCGAAAACCCGCGCCGTTACTACCAAGCGGAGGGCCGGGGATTCGAACCCCGATGGGCTTGCGCCCGGCGGTTTTCAAGACCGCTGCCTTACCAGTTAGGACTAGCCCTCCAGAACAGGCCGGGGAAAGGCAGCCCGGGTGATCCTGCTACCCCGCGCCGGGACGCAAGATCGCCCCGAACGGCTCAGGGTGCCAGGAGTCCATCACACCAGCCATCCCGGGTCGCTTCGCAAGGTCATGCAACCGAGCAGCGTCGAAACGTGTCCAACCATCCAGTCCGGCGCGAGAGACGTCGGCTCCAACCTGCGACCTGGATCGGCCACATGGACCGCCTGGCGACCGACATCCGCTACGCGATTCGCCAGCTCCGCCGGCGCCCCGGCTTCGCTGGCGTCGCGGTGCTCACCCTGGCGCTCGGGATCGGCGCGAACACGGCGATCTTCAGTGTGATCGACGCGGTCCTGCTCCGGCCCCTCCCCTACGGCGATCCGGACCGGCTCGTCATGGTCTGGACGTCGGTCGGCGAGTCCGACCGGGCCCCGATCTCCGAGCCGGAGCTCCGTGACTACCGGGAGGGGATCGCCAGTCTGGACCGGGTCGCGGCGTACCGAGCCGCGGAGGCGAATTTGACCGGGAGCGGGGAGCCAGAGCGTGTCCCTGCGGCGGCGGTGACGGCGAACGTGTTCGACGTCCTCGGCGTTGCGCCGCTCATCGGCCGGCCGTTCCACGCCGGCGAAGGTGAGCCCGGCGAGGACGGGGTGGTCGTGATCGGCCACGGGCTCTGGCAACGGCGGTTCGGGGGCGACCCGGCGATCGTCGGCCAATCTCTCGAGGTGAACGGCCAGCTGCGCACCGTGGTCGGCGTCATGCCGCCGCGGTTCCGGCTGCCCGGCGACTTCCAGACCGCGCGCCCGACGGAGGTCTGGACCCCGCTACCACTGGACCTGGACGCCCCGGGCGGCCGTGGTCGGC
>CAYXJH010000411.1:0-3224 GCA_964465415.1 uncultured Gemmatimonadaceae bacterium | reverse complement strand
CTGGTTGTGCCGAGGCGGACGGTTCACCGACTTCGACTTCGACTTCGACTTCGACTTCGACTTCGACTTCGACTTCGAGCGGGTGTCCGGCCCGGCCCGCCCCTTGCGCGTGGATGAGCCCATGCGCGTGGACCATGACGGGCCAGAGCACGACCGCCGACAACCGGCGGACGGGTGGCGGCAGCAGCGGGAGGAGCTGCTGGGCCGCCGCATCTCCGACCTGGGGCTGCGCATCGAGGGGACACCCGTCGAGGCGCTGGTGGAGCGCCTTTACCAGGAGCTGGCGGAGCGCGGGCTCGTCTTCCGGCCGCCGGTCTACCTGACGGACGAGTGGGGGTGCCCGGATGGCGTGGCGGCCATCGGCGTCCCGTTCTTCCTCGCCGATCGTCGCCTGGAGCGATTGGAGCGGGAAGCGTCGGTCGTGCTCGAGGAGGAGGACGACCCGATGAAGATCATGCGGCACGAGACCGGCCACGCGTTCAACTACGCGTACCGGCTCCACGATCGTCCCGAATGGCATCAGCTGTTCGGCCCGTACTCCCGGCCGTACCTGGACCGTTTCCCGGTCGACCCGTTCTCTCGCGCGCACGTGCGGCACATCCTCGGGTGGTACGCCCAGAAGCACCCGGACGAGGACTTCGCCGAGACGTTCGCCGTCTGGCTCACGCCCGGTCTCGACTGGAGGGAGCGGTACAGGGGGTGGCCCGCTCTGCGTAAGCTGGAGTATGTGGAGCGGGTGATGGCGGAGGTGGGCCCCGTGGAAGTCGCGATCCCTCGCATCCGAGCCGAGCACTTCCCGGTGGAAGCCATGCACGCCACTCTCGGAGAGTACTACTCCGGCTGGCACGACTTGCTCCCACTGGGGGAGCCGGTCCATTACGACGCCGACCTCCGCAACATCTTCTCGACAGTAGGCGCGAGCGAAGGTCGCGGCGACTCGAGCGGCCGCTCGCCGGAGGAGGAGCGCGGCCCGGAGCGGGCCGCCGACTTCCTCGGGCCCCACCGCCGCGAGCTGGTCCGGCGCATCGCCTACTGGACGGGCGAGACCGCCCACGGGGTCCGTCAATTCCTCGACCTGCTACATGATCGCGCGGACGCCCTCGAGCTGGTGCGCGCGGCCGGCGAAGCCGAGACGCTGATCGAGCTGACGGCGTTCGGGACCGCCGTGATCATGAATCACCGCTACACCGACGCCCGGCCGGGCCCGGGGGAGGACGAATCATGAAGGTGATCGTTCTGCACGACGCGGAGCGCGACGAGGTGGTGGACGAGGTCGCCGACGCGGTTCGGTCCCTCGGCCACGACGCACCCGCGCTCGCCCTGGACGGTGACATCGTGGAAACGGCCGCGCGGCTGCGCGATGAAGCACCGAATCTCGTTTTCAACCTCACGGAGTCCTTCGCGGGCAAGAGTGCCCTTGATTCCGGGATCGCGTCGCTGCTCAACCTGCTGAATCTTCGGTACACCGGGTCCAGCCACTCCGGGCTGATGCTGGCCGGCGACAAGGTGCTCGCGAAGCGGATCCTCTCCTTCCATGGCATTCGCACCCCGGAATTCGCCGCGGTCCATCGCGGCGCCCTGGAGACCGCCGACTCCCTCCATTTTCCGGTGATCGTCAAGCCGCCTCAGGAGGACGCGTCCATCGGGATCGCCTCCTCGTCCGTCGCGCGGGATCTGAACGAGCTGCTGGCCCGAATGGATGAGATCCAGCGGCAGCACCCCGGCCCGATCCTCGTCGAGCGATTCGTGGAGGGCCGTGAGTTCTACGTGGGCGTCCTCGGGAACGAGGAGGCGATGGCGCTGCCGCCCGCGGAGCTGGATATGTCCGCCTACCCGGCTGGGGTGCCGAGAGTCGCCAGCTGGAGCGCGAAATGGGAGGAGGAGCACGAGGAGTTCGCCGGCTCCCGGCTGCTCTTCCCGGAGGATCTGGATCCCGGCGTCGCGGAGCGGCTGCGCGCGCTGGCCGTCGAGTCGTTCCGGGCGCTCCGCCTGCGCGACTACGCTCGCGTCGACCTTCGTCTGGACGAGAGGGGAGAGGCATTCGTCATCGAGGTGAACCCGAACTGCTACCTGGCCTACGGCGAGGTCTTCGCGGAGGCGGCCGAGCGGGCGGGGCTCCCGTACGTGGCGCTCATCGAGCGGATCATCGAGCTGGCCACCGGACGCTACGTGCGCTGACGCCCCCTCACCCCGCTCAACGCACTGCCCAGCCGCGCCTTCGGCCGGCTGATGGCCGACAGGGCCGTCCTGGTGACCAGACGAGTCGCCGGGGTATCGACGGTCGACGCTGTCGATTTCATCGGGCCTCGTGCGACGCTAGAGTAGGAGGCCGGGAGGAGCCCTGCCCACGACCTGCACAAGGAAGGCGAAGCCATGCGATTCATGATGCTGATGATCCCGAAGGGCTACGAGAGCGCGGAGCCCGGGACCATGCCGGACGCGAAGGACATCGAGCCCATGATGGCCTACAACCGGGAGCTCCAGGCGGCGGGCGTGCTGCTCGCGCTGGACGGGCTCCACCCGCCGTCCATGGGCGCCCGGGTCTCGTTCGAGGGCGAAACGCCATCGGTGACGGATGGCCCGTTCACCGAGGTGAAGGAGGTGGTGGGCGGCTACTGGCTCATCGACGTGAAGTCGAGGGCGGAGGCCATCGAGTGGGCGAAGCGGTGCCCGGCTTCGTCGAACGAGGTGATCGAGATCCGGCAGGTGATGGAGGTCTCGGACTTCCCGGCCGCGGCCCGGGACACGCTGGACGTGGAGGGGTTCGCGGCGATGCAGCAGGCGGGGGGCGTGTCGTGAGGTACCTCTGCCTGGGGTACTACGACCCGGCGGCCTTCGACAAGCTCTCGGAGTCGGAGCGCCTGGCGGTGGCGCAAGAGTGCTCGCCCCATGACGAGGAGCTGCGGGCCAGCGGTCGCCTGCTCTCGGTGGCGAGTCTCGCGCACGGGGCACACGTGACGCTCCGGCCCACGGAGTCCGGAACCTCGGTGACGGACGGGCCGTACGCCGAAACCAAGGAGATGGTGGGCTCCTTCTTCATCATCGAGGCGGACGACATGGACCACGCGGTCCGGGTCGCGTCCCTCCACCCCGCGGCGCGGGTCCGGGCCGACCTGGGGTTCGCCATCGAGGTGCGCCCCATCGACATCATGGGCGAGCTGGACCCGGCGTTCGGGGAGCTGCACCTGGTCCAGGGGGGCCCGTCCGCCCCGTCGGCGCCGGCG
>CAYXJH010000410.1:0-3227 GCA_964465415.1 uncultured Gemmatimonadaceae bacterium | reverse complement strand
GGTCGGCACGGTCGAGCCGCGGCCGATCTCCTCCAGCGATTCGATGGCGCGCCGTTCCCGGGCCGCGGCGAACATCACCTGGTCCACGGCCCGGTGGTACGCCGCGCCGGGTTCGGACGACGTGGTGATCCAGCCCAGCCCCAGGCGCAGGTTCCGACCCAGTCGCTCGGCGCCCCGACCGACCGTGACGGCGGCGAGGGCCGGCGCCGTCGCCGCATCTGCGTTGGCCATGGCGTACGCGATCAGGGCCACCGCGGCCGCGTTCCTCCCGAGCTGGGTCGCGTCGATGTTCCAGAGGTCGTCGTCGCTGGAATGGATGAACCGGTCCGGCATGTTGGTGAACGTGATGCCGGGCACGCCGATGGGCGCCTCGTTGAACGGGACGTGGTCGGTGTTGCGGTGGTAGAAGATCATCTCGGCGTTGTAGCGGAAGCGGCTGCCCAGCTTCGAGAGGTGCGGCCACGGGTACAGCGCATTCCCGGCCTGGAACTGGGCGAGCTCCGCGGTGTTCCCCGTCACCATGTGCTCGACCACGGTTTCGACCACGTCATTGAAGAAGTGGAACCGGCTGGCGGGGAGCCGGGTGATGTTCTGCTTCCGGCCCACGTCCTGGGACTGGTCCGCGCCCACCATGTCCTGGTTCACGTTGACCCACATGCGCAGGTGCGCGTCGGGGTGGTCGGCGAAGTACTGCCGCTGGCTCGCGAATTCCCTCACCCACCAGAACCGGATGTCCCGCCTGGGCCGGGGGATCCGACCGTCCTCGATGAGGCGGTTCAGCGCGCGGCCGATCTCCAGCATGCTGGCCGAGCCGCTCGCGTCATCGTTGGCGGAGAACTCTTCCTCCTGGATGTGCGCCGTGAGCATGATGTCCTGGGCGATCCCGGGCTCGGTCCCGCGGATGTGCGCCTCGACCATGACCTGCCACGGCTCATCGCCCTGCTCGGACCCGAACCGCGAGTCGACCAGGGCCCGCACCATGATCGGCGCGTCGGCGTCCTGCACGCGGTTGCGTAGCTCCACGCCCTGCCGGAGCGACACCCCGAAGGCGAACGTCGGCTCGTATTCCGCCGTGCCCGTGGCCGGGATCGTGAGCCAGCGGAGCTGGTCGGGGCGGTCGAAGCCGGGCGGTACCGTGCCCGTGCCCTCGAAGAACGGGCTCGGGTACCAGATCACGCCGAGGGCGCCGCGATTCCCCACCGCTTCCCGCATCACGGGCGCCAGCGGCCCGTAGGTCAGGACGATCCGGCCCCGTACGTCGACGTCCCGGAACTCGGCCTCGGTGCCACCCCCCACGTCCACCAGCTCCGCGGTCACGTCCGCCGGCCGGCTGAAGTCGGCCAGATGGAGCTGCGTCTGGAGCGTGCTGGCGATCCGCTCCGGCGCCTCGCCCTCGATCCACACCTCGGCGAGCCGGGCGTTCCAGGGCGGCGTCCGGTACGCCTGTCGGATGAGCCGGACATCCACGAGACCCGCCTCCCGGGCCTTCGTCGCGTAGTACTCCGCCACTTCCCACAGGCCGTCCGCGCCGCCGCGCGGTCGATGGAACTGCGTATTGTGCCGGATGTGCTCGTACGCGGCGTCGCCGGAGATCTCCTGGCTGATCAGCCGGACCTGGGCGGGAGGCAGGAACGGGATGTCCTGCGCGGCGAGCGTGGTCCCGGCGACGCCGATCGCGAGGAGCGAGGCGAGCAAGGCGCTGGTCCGAAGCAACATGGTGAGCCGTCCCTTCAGCGGTGCCACCACCGTCGTGGAGGCGGGGGTGGAGGATCGTCCCCTTCCGGCAGCTTCCAGACGACGAACGCGTCGGCGATCGTCCGGCTGTCGTAGACACGGTCGCCGAAGAACTCGAGGATGCTGGTCGTGGTCACACCCTCCCACTCGACCGCGTCCTCGGAATACTTCAGCTCGGCGCGTTTCTTCCCGAACGTGTGCACGTCGTCCACGCTCACGATGTCGCGCACCTCGCGGTCCCGGATCAACGCGAGCTCGTCCCAGAGCGGGAACTCGCTCTTCCGGATCGGCGGATCGGTCTGACAGAAATGCGCGTCCAGGTGGATGAAGCAGGACGTATCCGGGAACAGGGCCAGGACCTGGGGCAGGAGGTGCCTGGTGTCACCCTTGTGGAGGACGACGTGGTCCATCCCCTTCGTCTTCTCGGTGGAGACTGCGAACCAGTGGTCGTCCAGCTCGATGCCGTGCACCGCTTCGAAGTGCGGGGCGCAGAGCGCGATCCGCCGGCCCGTATGGAGTCCGGTCTCGATGTAGACCGGGCACTCGAAGCCCGGGTGCCGCGCCAGGAGCTTTCTGAGTTGGCGAGTGTCTATCTGTCCCATGGCGCTACGCGGTGCCGAACAGGCGGTCGCCGGCGTCCCCGAGACCGGGCACGATGTAGCCGATCTCGTTGAGCCCGCGATCGAGGGCGGCCGTGATGATGGAGACATCAGGGTGATCCCGGGCGAGGCGCGCGACGCCCTCGGGCGCGGCGACCAGGCACATCAGCTGGATGGACGTGGCCCCGGCATCCTTCAGCCCCGCGATCGCCGCCGACGCGGACCCCCCCGTGGCGAGCATGGGGTCCAGGATGATGAACGCGCAGGTCGCGGCATCGGGCGGGATCTTGAAGTAGTAGTGAACGGGCTCGAGGGTGGCGTGATCCCGGTACAGCCCCACGTGCCCGACGCGGGCGGATGGGACCAGCCGAAGCACGCCGTCGACCATGCCGAGCCCGGCCCGGAGGACGGGCACGAGCGTGACCTTCTTCACGTCGACGCGGTGTCCCTCGGTCGTCTCCATGGGCGTTTGCACGGTGACCGGCTCGAGGCCGAGCTCGCTGGTGGCCTCGTACGCGAGGAGCATGGCCAGCTCATCGACCAGCTCACGGAACACCTTCTTCGGCGTGGCCACATTCCGGAGGAGCGTCAGCTTGTGCTGGACCAGCGGGTGGTCGACGACGAGGAGGTTCGGGCTCCGTGTCCGTTTCATGGAGCCGATATCCTACCGACCGCCGCAGATTCGAGCCAGCCTTCCCGCCCGTCCAGCGTCCGCGCGCGCATCCAGGCATCCTGCCGCGTTACCGGCGCCAGCCCGGTTCCGGGGTCGAGGGCCGCGAGCGTTTCCGCGTTCAGGTTGGGCCCGGCGCGGAGTGGCGCGGCCTCGAGCACCACCAGGGTCTCGGACGGGCGGACCGCGCCCCAGGCAGAGGCCACCAGGCCCACCGCGATCAG
>CAYXJH010000409.1:0-3248 GCA_964465415.1 uncultured Gemmatimonadaceae bacterium | reverse complement strand
GCCGAGAACCCGACCGCGGCGACAGGCCGGTCCGGCGGCACCATGGCCAGCGCGCCGTCCATCGCGGCCAGGACCAGGTCGACGATGGGGTCGGGGTCGGCCTCCATGGTACCGTCGACCGCCGTCCGCCATGTGTACGGGTGGCGCACGCCGCCCAGCCTGCGGCCGCCGCGATCGAAGACGAAGGCGCGGGCGGGGCCGGTACCGAGATCCACGCCGAGTGCCACAGCTTCCGATTCCACGCGCCGCCGGCCATGCAAGGTCCCGGCCCGGCCGTTGCAACGCTCCCGGCGTCCCGGAACGCACTCTCGATACGGAGCCGTCAGCATGGACACCGACCGTCGCACGGAGCCGATGCAGCTCGGCCTCATCGGACTGGGCCGCATGGGCGCCAACATGGCCACGCGCCTGCTCGAGGCGGGCCACGAGATGGTCGTCTACGACCTGGACTCCGCCGCCGCTTCGGCCCTGGCCGAGCGCGGCGCGACCGTGGCCGACTCGCCGGCCGACCTGGTGTCCCGGCTGCGGCCGCCCCGTCACGTCTGGATCATGGTTCCGGCCGGGGAGGCGACCGAAGCGACGCTCGGCGCCGTCCGCCCGGTTCTCGAGCCAGCCGACGCCATCATCGACGGCGGCAACAGTCTCTACCGGGATTCCATTCGCCGGGCCGCGGACCTGGCGGCGCGGGACCTCCACTTCGTGGATGTGGGCACCAGCGGGGGGGTATGGGGGCTGCGGGAAGGGTACAGCCTGATGGTAGGGGGCGAGGACGACATCGTGGGGCGGCTGCGGCCCATCTTCGAGTCCCTCGCGCCCGCGCCGGACCGGGGTTGGGCCCATGTGGGCCCGGCGGGAGCCGGGCACTTCACGAAGATGGTGCACAACGGCATTGAGTACGGGCTCATGCAGGCCTATGCCGAGGGCTTTGCCGTCATGCGCGCCAAGGGGGACCTGGACCTGGACCTCGCAGCCATCGCCGAGGTCTGGCGCCACGGGAGCGTCGTCCGGTCCTGGCTCCTCGACCTCACCGCCGACGTCCTGGCCGGGGACGCGGACCTCGACGGCATCGCCCCCTACGTCGAGGACTCGGGCGAGGGGCGCTGGACCGTGGCCGAGGCCATCGACCTGGACGTGCCCGCCCCCGTCATCACCCTCGCCCTCATCCAGCGGCTACGATCCCGCGACACCGAATCGTACGGCGATCGGCTCCTCGCCGCGATGCGACACGCGTTCGGCGGCCACGCGATCCGAGAGGAGGACCAGGAGCGCGGAGATCGCGGAGGTCATTGAGGTCGCGGAGGTCAGGGGGGCCGGACGGCACGGAAGCGTTGCATCCTGATGGCGTCGCGAGCAATCATTGCGAGTCGTGCGCCTCCCCCGCGGCACCGAACCGACTCGAGGCCAGCCATGTCAAAGCCTTCCGATGTGTGGAACACGGTCATCACCGCTGTGTTCGCGTTCTTCTTCTACCTCTTGTTCAGGGGGGCATTCTCGCCGTTTGTCACGCAGATGGCGTTCGGCGCTCTGTTCGGGCTGATCGCCGGGCTGATCCCGCTGGGCGTGGGGAAGCTCCGTGGCGAGGCCGCGCCCGTCTGGACCCTCTGGGCATGCGCCGCGGCCGGTGCTCTGGGTGGGCTCATCCTGGCTGGCCCCCTCGCCCTTGGCCTCGCGGTCTGGCTCGGGACCCGGGAGCCCGCCCGGCAGGCCAGACCCACTCTCTGATCGGCGGGCGCCCGCACGTCTTCGGCAACGCGCATCTCACAGCCTGGCCAGACGCGAAATGCGACTTGACCCGCGTGACGCGGAGCAAGTGTCATCTCGGTAATCGGTGGGAACGTGGGTGGCGGGTTCCCTTTCGATACTCCGGTCAATCCGCATCTCGCGTTCCCATTCGTCGCGAGAGTGTGGTTGCCGTTCCCCGGGGGCGTGGCTTCGCCCCGGTATCGTGTAGGCGTGACGCGGGCGGCTCAACGAGCGCTGAGCGTCACGGCGGCGTCGATCTTCACCCCGGCGCGACGAACCGCCGCGGCGTCCTCCGTCGCCAGGATCACGATCCCAGGGTGGGATGCCAGCCACTTCAGCAGCGATGCGAGGGCGTACTCGGCCTCCCGGCCCGCCTCGCGTTCGCGGAGGTCCGTATCCCCGCCAGCTGCTCGTCGTCCGAACAGGGCGTCGGCCTCGTCGAAGAGCAGCACGACCTCCGCGGCCTCAGCGCGTCGGAGGACGTCCGCCAGGTTCTTCTCCGTCTCGCCAATATACTTGTTGACGATTGCGGCCACGTCGATCCGGAAGAGCGGTAGTCCCAACTCGGCTGCTATCACCCGCGCGGCCATCGTCTTGCCTGTCCCCGCTGGTCCCGAGAACAGCAGTCGCGGTCCGGGGCCGTGGCGAGGACGCGGCACCGTGCTCCGGAGCAGCGGCCCAGCGGGTCGTGGGATGTGCTGGCGCGGATCCACCCGCGCCGGCCGGCGACGGGCGCTCGCCACGAACCGACGGAGCGCCATGGTTTCTCGCGGGTGGATCGGCAGGGAGTCGAGGGTGTGAATCGAAGGCTCCACCCCCATCGACTCCGTCCCGGCGGTGGCCACTTCCGTCACACGCGACCCCCCGCTGGCCTCCTGTCCGGCGGACAGCCGTAACCGGATCAGCACGAACTCGGACGGCCTGAGCAGCGCGACGCCGACGTCCACGACGACCACGCCGGCGTCGATGTCGGCGGCCGTCATCGTCGCAGGGAAGCCGCACTGGGCGAAGTATGCCTGTCGGGGCGTCGCGCCCTGGAGCCCGCCCTGCCGCCACAGCGTGTGGAGGAAGCTCTCGATGGCGGACCGTATGCTCAGCCAGAGCGGGGTGTCGTTGGGTTCGAAAGCGGCCCACGCCAGGCCGCGCGTCAACGATCGTTCGATGAACAGGGCGGTGCGGCGGACCGGCACGTACCGCCACTCCGCTTCCTGGCCGTCGGCTGCCAACGTTCGGGCGCCCCAGACCAGGTAACTCGTTCCGGTCAGGGCACGTAGCAGGTTCACACCGACGGGGTTGAGCAGATCCTGATGTGGCCCGAGGTCGTGCTCCAGGCCCTCCACACCGTGGAGCACCGCAGTGGTTCCGGCCGGCGCGCTCCATACGCCGCGGCTGGCCGCGGTCCGGGCGCAGACGCCTCGCTGCGATGCCCTGGACCAGGAGCAACAGCAGGCCAGAAGAACGCTCTTCGGGGCGATGCACCCCTACGACGGCTGCGATGAGACCTT
>CAYXJH010000408.1:0-3251 GCA_964465415.1 uncultured Gemmatimonadaceae bacterium | reverse complement strand
TACGCGTACAGCAGCTTGGCCCCGTTGCGGATGATGCCGCCGTACTCCTGCACCGTGCCCGGCATGAAGCCGGGTACGTCGACGAACGTGACCACCGGGATGTTGAAGCAGTCGCAAAAGCGGATGAAGCGTGCGGCCTTCACCGAGGCGTCGTTGTCCAGCACGCCCGCAAGGTGCATCGGCTGGTTGCCCACGATGCCGACCGCCCGCCCCCCGTAGGCGCCGAAGCCCACCACGATGTTCGGAGCGAAGCCCGGCTGGATCTCCAGGAAATCCCCGTCGTCGACGGTGTTGAGGATGACGTCCCGAATGTCGTACGGCTTGTTCGGGTCGTCTGGCACGACGGTGTTCAGGAACGGGACGGCCCGGTCCGCCGGGTCGGCCGTATCGCGGCGAGGCGGCTGACCCAGGTTGTTCGACGGCATGAAGGACAGGAGCCGCTTGATCTGCGTGATGGCTTCCTCTTCGCTGGGCGCGCTCAGGTGAGCGACGCCGCTGCGCGTGGTGTGGATCCGGGCGCCGCCAAGCGTCTCCGTATCCACATCCTCGTGTGTCACGGATTTCACCACGGCCGGCCCCGTCAGGAACATGTACGAGCTGCCCTCGACCATGACCGTGAAGTCGGTCAGCGCGGGGGAGTAGACCGCCCCGCCCGCACACGGGCCGAAGATCCCGGACAGCTGGGGCACCACGCCGGAGACCATGACATTGCGCAGGAAGATGTCCGTGTAGCCGGCGAGGCTCTCGATCCCTTCCTGGATACGCGCGCCGCCGGAATCGTTCAGTCCAATGACCGGCGCGCCGTTCTTCACCGCCATGTCCAGGACCTTGCATATCTTCTCGGCCACCGTCTCGGACAGGGAGCCGCCGAAGACGGTGGCATCGAAGGCGTAGACGAAAACGAGGCGTCCGTCGATGGTGCCATAGCCCGTGACCACACCGTCGCCGGGGTACTGCTGGTCTGCCATGCCGAAGTGCGTGCAGCGGTGCTCCTTCAGCATGTCCAGCTCATCGAACGAGCCCTCGTCCAGCAGGAGGTCCAGCCGCTCCCGCGCCGTGTATCGGCCCTTCTCGTGGTGCTTCGCGATACGGTCCTCTCCACCGCCCTGCATGGCCGCCTTGCGGCGAGTCATGAGATCGTCGATCCGGGCTTCCATGCTCATGGTGCGCCTCTCTCGTGGTCACGCGCTGTAGTAGACCTGATAAAGCGTTTCCCGGCCAAGCAACGTGTCAATGGCGCGCTGGACCATCTTCCGCTCCGGGTTGTTGAGCCACCGGTTCCAGTGATCCAGATCGGTCCATGTGCTGATGACCAGGTATTCCTCCGGGTCGTCGGCGTTCAGGAGCGTCTCACCGGAGATGTATCCCGGCTGCGCCAGGGCGAGGGCGCGCATCTCCATGAGCATGGGCTTGAGCTCGTCCGCGACCTCGGTCGGCACCCGCCGGAGTAGAATGACTTTCACGACCATGGCCGGGAACTCCGGTTCGGGTTCATGTTGCGCGCTGCCACGTGTTCACGACGTCGGCTCCACCAGCTCCGTGAGCACGCCCGCTGTGCTTTTCGGATGGAGGAACGCGATGCGGGTTTGGTGCGCCCCGGGGCGCGGCCGTTCGTCGATCAGCTGGATACCGCCGTCCCGAAGCGCCGCCAGCCGGTCCTCGATCCCCGCCACCGTGAACGCTACGTGGTGCACTCCCTCACCGCGCTTCTCGAGGAACCGGGCCACGGGCGAGTCGGGGGCGGTTGGCTCCAGCAGCTCGAGGCGGACGGCGGAGTCCTCGGCTCCGATGCGGTAGAACGCGACGCGCACCTTCTGGGAGGGCACGTCCTCCGCGCCCTCATAGGTCGCCCCCACGACCCCTTCGTAGTAGGCACGGTGGTCATCCAGTGACCGTACCGCGATCCCGATGTGATTCAGCGCCTTCGCTTCGATCATCGCCCCTCCTCAGTAGCTCTCCTGGTACTCGCCGAAAACCTCCCGGAGCGCGCCGCTGATCTCGCCGACCGACGCGTACGCCCGCACGGCGTCCAGGATGGCCGGTAGCAGGTTGCCATCGCCACGCGCCGTCTCCCGGACGACGTCGAGGCAGGCGGCGACCGCTCCGGCGTCGCGCGCCGCCCTCACCGCGGCGAGGTTCGCGGTCTGCGCCTCGGCCACCGATTCGTCGATGCGAAGCAGGTCCATCTGGGCCGCATCCCCGGACGTGAACCGGTTGACGCCCACGATGACGCGGTCGCCTCGCTCGACCTGCTGCCCGAACTCGTAGGCGGACTGCTCGATCTGCCGCTGGACCCAGCCGCGCTCGATGGCGGCCACCATCCCTCCCAGCTCGTCGATCTGCGCGATCAGCCCCTCGGCCTCCGCCTCGATCTCATCCGTCAGCCGCTCGACCACCCAGGACCCGGCGAGCGGGTCCACCGTGCCCGCGACGCCGGACTCATAGGCGATGATCTGCTGAGTCCGCAACGCGGTCGTCACGCTGGCCTCGGTGGGCAGCGCCAGTGCCTCGTCCTTCGAGTTGGTGTGCAGGCTCTGCGTGCCGCCCAGCACCGCCGAGAGCGCCTGGAGCGCGACTCGTACCACGTTGTTCTCCGGCTGCTGTGCCGTCAGTGTCACGCCGCCCGTCTGCGTGTGGAAGCGGAGCATCTGGCTCTTCGGGTCCACGGCCCCGAAGCGGTCGCGCATGATCCGGGCGTAGAGGCGCCGGGCTGCCCGGAACTTGGCCACTTCTTCCAGGACATCGGTATGGGCGGCGAAGAAGAAGGCGAGGCGCGGGGCGAAATCGTCGACGGCGAGGCCGGCGGCGCGGGCCGTCTCCACGTAGGCGATGGCGTCGGCCAGCGTGAAGCCGACCTCCTGGCCTGCGGTCGAGCCCGCCTCGCGGATGTGGTAGCCGGAGATGGAGATGGTGTTCCAGCGCGGCACGCGTGCGGTGCAGAACGCAAAGGTATCGGCGATCAGCCGGAGCGACGGCCTGGGCGGGAAGATGTAAGTGCCGCGGGCGATGTACTCTTTGAGGATGTCGTTCTGGATCGTGCCCTCGAGCCGATCCGGCGGCACGCCCTGCTTCTCGGCGACCGCGATGTACATGCACAGGAGGATCGCGGCGGTGGCGTTGATGGTCATGCTGGTAGAGACCCGGTCCAGCGGGATCCCGTCGAACAGGTTCTCCATGTCGGCGAGCGTGTCGATCGCCACGCCGACCTTCCCGACCTCGCCCAGCGCGATGGGGTCGTCCGAGTCATAGCC
>CAYXJH010000407.1:0-3253 GCA_964465415.1 uncultured Gemmatimonadaceae bacterium | reverse complement strand
CGACAACCCCCCGGTTTCCCCTGGAACGGGTGCCGGTGGTGCGGGAGCGGATCCGCCGGCTGCTGGAACAGCGGCAACCGTCCCGACTGGTCTGTTCCGCCGCCTGCGGTGCGGACCTCCTGGCCCTGGAAGAGGCTGACGCCCTCGGCATCCGCTACCACATCGTCCTGCCGTTCGACGCGTCCCGATTCCGCGACACGTCCGTCGCGGACCGACCCGGCGACTGGGTCGGGACGTACGACCGGCTCATCGCGGAGGCCCGGGGCGCCAACGGGCTCACCGTCCTCGAAGACGTGGACGCCGGATCCGGGGCGGCGTACGCCGCGGCGAATCGCGCGATCCTGGAGGAGGCGCTCCGGACGGTCCGGGCGGACGCCGGTGGCGCCCACCGGCCGGAGGTTTTGGCGGTGATCGTATGGGACGGTCGGTCCCGGGGTGAGGCGGACCTGACCGAGGGGTTCGCCCGGGAGGCCCGGGCCATGGACATGGACGTGGTCGAGATCAGAACACTTTGAGACGGAAGGAGAACCCGTGCGCATCTTCATCAGCCACTCCTGGCGCGACAAGACCACGGCGGACCAGCTCGCCCGTGACCTGCGCGGCATGGCCGACGTGTGGCAGGACATCGAGCAGCTCAAGCCGGGCGACGAGATCCAGGCCACCATCGATGCCGCCATCGCCGAGATGGACCTGGTCGTGGTGCTCTGGTCGGAGAACGCGGCCAGGTCGACGAACGGCGTCATCCCGGAGCTCGAGACGACCCGGCGCCTCGGCCGGCCCATCATCTGTTGTACCCTGGACGATACACCCCGGCACGAACACCTGAAGGGCACCCTGGCGGTCGCCTTCGACGAGTACGTCGTCGGCTTCGGGCGACTCTGTATCGCCATCCTGCGCCACCACAGCGCCAGCCTCGGCCTCGACATGGAGGATGAGCTCGCGGCGATCAAGGACGTGGAAGGTGCCATCAACTACGTCCACGACTACCGGAACAAGAAGGGGATCGGGGGGCCCGACCGGGACCACTGGATCGAGCGGATCGTGACCGCCATGAACACCATGTACGAGCGCGTCACCCGTCTCCAGGGCCGGCTCCAGACCGCGGGCGACTTCATCCAGCAGATCTACGGGAAGCTGGAAGAGGCGGGCGAGGACCGGGATCGGCTCCAGGAGATCCTGCAGGAGGTCATCCGCAACGAACACCTCGCCCCGGACCTGATTCCCCAGGTGCGCGGCCACATCGAGCAGTACATCCGGTCGTTGCCGGAACCCCAGCAGCCCCCTCCGGCGCCGCAGGATTTCGGCGAACGCGCCAGCGCCCTTAACCGCCGCTCCAGCCAGACGGAGGACCAGGCCGAGGACGACGGGCGTGGGCAGATCGAGCAACGGCTGCGCGGTCATTACCCGCCGGACGCCGTGCCCATGGCGACCGACCTCCTCCACCACTACCTGGCCTCGGCCCGCCAGACCCTCGATGCCCTGGCCAGCGTGGCCGCCGCATCACGGTCGCCGGGCGCCGCCCAGGTCATGCGCTTCCTGTTCGGGTACCTGGAGGAGCCGAACGATCTGATCCCCGAATCCGCGCACGGCATCTGGGGCTACCTGGACGACGCCTGGCTGATCCACAACACCGCCTACCGACTGGTGGAAAGCGGCCTGGTCCCGGCCGCCGCCATCCCCATCGCGTGGGACCGGATCATCGCGGCGGACCCCATCGCCACGGCCAGCCTCCCGCCCATGGTCCGGTACGAGCTGGAGAACTACCTGAATCAGCTGCTCGGGATCCTTGCGGCCGAGGTCAGGGCCTACACCCCGCAGTTCGCCCACGACGGGCAGGGCTACCATCCCAACATGGGGCAGGGGCGTGCGGTCGGCGGCCTGAGCCAGGAGGCCAGGGTGATGTACCAGTCCGTGCAGAACTCCGCGACGCAGGCGAGCCTGGACGGGTGGTCGGCCAGTATCGATGCCGACTGGGCGGCCAGCCAGGGGGGGTACTGATCGAAGCACGCTCGATCACCCTCCCCGGCCATGGGACCGGGGAGGGTGAGGATCAGCGACGAGGCCGCTACTGCCCGGCCCGCGCATCCTTGCCGGTCTCGACATACCGGATACACTGGCCCTGGTTGCGGAACCCCAGCGCCTGCCACGCCCCGCTCATGCACTGGTCCTTGTTGTCCAGGGTCAGCACGTAGAAGCGGGTCCAGTCGAACCGCTCGTTCCGCTCCGCCCCGAACGCCAGGCGGATGTCCACGTGGCTGGCGGCGTTCAGTACCACGGCGATGGACGGATTCGAACCCGTAACGCAGTAGTACTGCCACAGACCGTCGTCGATGTGGAGGTTGAAGTTGTCAGCCTCGTAGAACGGCTCCGCATCGTCGATCCGGTACTCGAAGCAGCTGGCGAAGCTGCGGCTGGTGACGAACCGGAGCGGCGCTTCTTCGACGCCGGCGTCGTCGGCGTTCCAGGTCACGTTCGCCCACCCGTTCCCGATGTTCGCCTCGTTGGTGCTCGGGAATGCGAACGAGTGGTCCACGGTCGTGCTGCTCTGCGGCACGTCGTCCGTCTCACCGGGATACCCGATGTAGCTGAGGTCCGCGTCCGGCGGGGCCACGAGCCGGCTGTCGCTCTCGGCGCACGCGCCCGCGACCAGGACGGCGAGAAGCAGGACGACGGGGTTGGGGATGAGCTTCCTCACGGCAACCTCCAAGAGTACGGTGAACGTTTGCCGGTTCTGTCCGGCGAGCTCACGGTACGAGGAGGGTGTGACAACGATCTCGTTCGGCACCTGCCCGGTGGTCAACCGTCCTCCTGCAGCTCACGGAGCCAGTCCCTGGCCTCGTCGATCTGGTCACTGTCCGGATTGTCCCGGATGAACCTCTCCAGGATCCCCTTCAGCATCTCGACGTAATGGTCCCGCCCCCGCTTTTCGATTACGACCTTGCTCCAGACCGTCATCTGACGCACCTGATCCTCTGTCAGCGGCATAGCCATTCTCGCCTTTCACCCGGGGATCGACCGTCGGTGCGGACCGGCCTTTCCGGCCCCACAGAAGGCTGCCACCACGATCCCCACCACCGCGGCCAGCAGCCAGAACGCCGGCTCGAACAGCAGGCTCACCAGCGCGCCGAGCAGGATAAGGGCGAGGAACGCTCCGGCCACCACCAAGCAGCCGTCGGCCGCTCCGGCCAGAAGCCCCTCGAGCAGGTCGTTCATGCGTCGAGGATACGTGCGGGGTGTGACAGTGCGGGGGGAA
>CAYXJH010000406.1:0-3254 GCA_964465415.1 uncultured Gemmatimonadaceae bacterium | reverse complement strand
AGGTCGCGGCGCGTGCGGGCCCGCTCGGGATGGGCACGGGGGTCGTACGCGTTCGGCGACCGGGGCATGGCGGCCAGCACCGCGGCCTCGGCGAGGTCCAGCGACCGGGCCGGCTTGGCGAAGTAGTAGTGGGCCGCAGCCTCGATGCCGTAGACGGGACCGCCGAAGTAGATGTGATTGAGATACATCTCGAGGATCTGGTCCTTGGTGAAGCTCCGCTCGATCTCCCGCGCGACGCGCACCTCCAGGATCTTCCGGCGAAACGTCCTCTCCCGGCCGGGCAGCCGGTCGGGGAAGACGTTGCGAGCAAGCTGCATTGTGATCGTGCTGCCACCCTCCGCAATGCCCCTCGCCCGTACGTTCGCCAGCGCCGAGCCCACCGTTCGCCGCCAGTCCACGCCGCCATGTTCCTGGAAGCGCTGGTCCTCCACCGCGAGGAACGCGGCCGACACGTGCGCCGGCAGGTCCGCCAGCTCGATGAGCTCGCGCGATACGGGTGACAGCCGGGCCAGCTCCTCGCCGGACCGGTCCAACAGCACCGGTGCCCCGCCCGGCTGATACGCCGCGAGCCGCGCGACGCCCGGGCAGCCCGTGTAGCCGCAGGTTTGCCACCCCAGCCAACCGGCCAACAGGAGGATCGCCGCAGCGATCAGAACGTGCCGGCGCGGCGGCGGCCAGTATTCGCCGGCGCGATTCCGGATCGTTCGTGCGCGCGCGTCGAGCCCGGCCCGCCAGTCGTGCTCCGTGTGCCTCAACGTCGGATTCTCTCCTCAGGACGTGCGACGTTCCGGAGGAGCAAGGAGCGTGCACCGGCGCGCGCCGGGCGGCCTTCGTGCGGGCCGTCCTTCAGCGGCGATCGTCCAGGAGCTCCGTGATGCGGAATACCACGTCCTCCAGGTGTGCGCGAGCCACCCCTGCCCTGGCACGGCGAGCCGCGGAATCGGCCTCGGTTCGGATGCTCCCGAGCTGGGCCCTGAGCACCGGCCGGATGTCGGAGTGGGCGACGTTCGGCGCGGGAGCGAACGGCGAACCTTCGACCTCGCCGGTCATCAGCCTGGTCACCTCGTCGAGGTAGGCCCTGTGCAGGGCGCGGCGGTACGGGTCATTCGCGGCGGCCGGCAGGCGTCCCCATACGGCGTGACGCAGGTCGGCGAGGAAGTCGGCCAGGGGATACGCGCCCTCGGGCCGGACGACCTCGCCCTCGACCATGCGGGCGAGGCGGCGAGCGTCCATGGTCCCGGCCAGGACCTCCCGCTGTTGCTGCGCGATGGCCTCGAAGCCATTGGTCCCGACCCGGTCGACGATGTCCCGCGGCGCGAGCCAGACTGGCGCCTCGAACACGTGTGCCGCCAGGAACCCCAGCGCCGCCTCCTGGCGGTCGCGTGTCACTCCGAAGAACACCGGCCCGGGCTGGTCGGCGGTCTTCAGGTCGACGTGCACGCCCCCGATGACGTTGACCACGTGCATCATGTACCGCTGCCACTGGCCGAGCAGCTCGCCGTAGATCTCGGCTAGGTCGGAGTAGTCGTCGCCAGGTCGGGTGGTCCAGTCGACGAGGTTGGCGGTCACCCGCTGGAGATTCGCGATGCCATAACCACTGGCCGCGACCGCATCATCGCTCAGGTCCTCGGTCTGGGCGCGCGGGTCGGCCAGGGAGCCGCGCTGAGGCAGGTAGCGGTAGATCGGATCGTGAGCCCGCTCGGTGACCCATCGGTTCAGGACGGGCCGCTCGGCCTCCGGCGTGGGCACGTCGATCGCCCGGTATCCCCAGTTGACCGCGTAGTGGTCGTAGGGCCCGATCCGGCGGATGAACTGGGAGCCCTCGAAACCGTCGCCGGGCTGAGCGATATAGTTCTGCCGGGCGTAATCCATGATGGATGGCGCGATGCCCATTGAATCGACGAACGCCGGGTCGCGCAGCTTCTCCACGGGGTAGGCGGAGCTGCTGATCATGTTGTGTGGGAGGCCGATGGCGTGGCCGATCTCGTGGGCGATGACCTGGCGGAGC
This sequence comes from uncultured Gemmatimonadaceae bacterium, assembly GCA_964465415.1. Taxonomy (GTDB): domain Bacteria; phylum Gemmatimonadota; class Gemmatimonadetes; order Longimicrobiales; family RSA9; genus SLCC01. The sequence goes on along the minus strand of CAYXJH010000406.1, from coordinate 1,246 downwards.
GTCTCGCAGAGCTGTGTCTGGTCGATCGGCAGCGAGCGCACCGCCGGGTTCGACGCCGCGGTCTCGATGAGGAGACGGTTCCGATAGCTCCGGAGGTGGTTGTGATACCAGACGATGCTGCTGGAGATGATCTCCCCGGAGCGCGGGTCGCTCACGCTGGGGCCCATGGCGTTGCGGACCATGCTGGCGGCCCACCGGACCACGCTGTTGCGCACGTCGCTCATATCCCAGTCCGGGTCCTCCTCGGGCGTGGGCGGGTCCTTCGCCAGGATCGCGTTGCGGAACCCGGCCGCCTCGAACGCCGGCTGCCAGTCGACGACACCCTGCCGGACGCACTCGCGCCATTCCGTCGGCGTGGCCGGGTCGATGTAGTAGACGATGGGCTGGACCGGCTCGACCACCTCGCCGCGGTGGTACGCCGCCGGGTCGCTGGGCTCGAGACGCCAGCGCCGGATGAACGTCTCGCTCGCCGCTTTCTGCTCGGGCAAGCCGAAGTTGACGCGGCTGATGCTGAAGAACCCGACCCGCTCGTCGGCGATGCGCGGCCGCATGGGCACGGCCGGCAGGAGCACCATGGACTGGTGCAGCTCCATGGAGATGCTGCCCGTATTGTTGCCCCGCGGCGGATTGGTCGCGTCATAGGTCCGGGTATGCCGGACGTCCACGTTCTGCGGGAACGAGCGGGCGAAGACCACGAAGCTGCGGGTTGGGTCGAGCCGTCGCACGCCGAAGTCGCGACGCTGGTTCTGGCTCAGGGCGGCCAGAGCCGGTGTGTCCCCTTCGTAGAAGTTCTTCACGTCCACCACGACGGACGAGTCCCGTCCGAACGCCTGGATGTCGAAGCTGGCCACGATGGGCGCGAAGTTGTTGTTTACCACGCTGGTGGCGATGGGCAGCGTGTCCGCTGCGACCTCGTGGTGGGACCGCTTGCGTAGCAGGACCCGCTGCCCCTGCCGCTCCCAGCTCCAGACCTGCTCCTGCACCTTGTGGCCGGCTACGACAAAGCCCCCGATGTCCGCCGGGACCCGGGCGATCCGCGTGATCACGAGCATGTCCCTGCCGAGGAGAGAGTCCGGGATCTCGAACAGCAGGCGGTGGTCGGACCGGTGTACCACGAACAGGCCGCTGTCCGCCTCCAACCCGCGTACGACCTGGCCGTAGGGTCTGGGGCCGGGCGGTTGAGCAGCTCGGCGCACCTCTCCCGCCTCGGGCGCCGGACTGGTGGGCGCCGGTGGCGGTGGCGGCG
>CAYXJH010000405.1:0-3267 GCA_964465415.1 uncultured Gemmatimonadaceae bacterium | reverse complement strand
GATGACGCTGCGCGACGTCGGGCTGTTCGGCGTCACGGCGGGGCCAGGCCTCATCGGCGCGCTCCTCGTGGGCGTGGCGTGGGCCCGTGCGGCCGCGTGGGGGCTCGGGCGCCCCGTCGTGGGGGTGCACCACATGGAGGCGCACCTGTTCGCCGCCTCCCTCGAGGACCCCGAGGCCGTGCCGCCCTTCGTCGCGCTCCTGGTCTCCGGAGGGCACACGATGCTCCTGTGGGTCCCGGAGTGGGGCCACTACGAGTTGCTGGGCGAGACCCGGGACGACGCGGCCGGGGAAGCGTTCGACAAGGTCGCCCGGATCCTGGGCCTCGACTATCCCGGGGGGCCGGAGATCGAGCGGGCCGCGCGGCACGCCGAAGGGGACCCGTACCGCTTCCCCCGTCCCATGCTGGCTCGGAGCCAGCGCCCGGGCGATGACGACTACTACGCCTTCTCGTTCAGCGGGTTGAAGACGGCGGTACGCAACCGGGTGGACGCCCTCGTGGCGGAAGGCCGGATCCACGAGGAGCAAAACGCGGTCGCCCGCTCGTTCCAGCTCGCCGTGCTGGACGTGCTGGTGGAGAAGACCATGCGGGCGGTGGAGGCCAGGCAGTGTCCGCGCGTCCTGATCGGCGGAGGCGTAGCCGCAAGCGCGGCGCTCCGCTCCGCGCTCGTCGAGCGGCTCGGATCCTCGGGCCGGCTGTATCACCCCAGCCCACGCATGGCCACCGACAATGGCGCCATGATCGCCCGGACGGCCGCGTTCCGGTTCGGCCGGGACGACGCGGACCTCGCGGTCCCCGTTGCGCATGCGGGCCTCCCGTTCCCCGGCCTGGTGCGGGCCTGATGCCAGCCCTGTCAGCTGCCCGATGATCACGATCCTGCACATCTCTGATCTGCATTTCGGCCCGCCGTACTTCCCGCGGGTGGGCGATGCGCTCCGGATCGTGGCCCACACCCTGGCACCGGACGTGATCGTGGCCAGCGGCGATTTCACGCAGCGGGCGAAGGAGGAGCAGTTCATCGAGGCACGGGCATACCTGGACAGCCTGCCGGACGTGCCCATCGTGGTGACCCCCGGCAACCACGACGTGCCGCTCTACCGCGTGTTCGAGCGGATCTTCGATCCGTACCGCTGGTATCGGCGCCATATCCATGAGGAGCTGAACCACGTGGTCCGGGTCGATGGCGCCGTGTTCGTCTCCCTGAACTCGACGGCACCGCTCCGCGCCATCACCAACGGACGGATCGGTTCGCGCCAGTTGGAGTTCGCCCGGGACGTACTGAACGATGTGCCGGCGGGGACGCTGAAGGTGGTCGTGGCCCACCATCACTTCGCGCCGGCGCCGGACTACGAGGGCGGCCAGGTCATGCCCCGTGCGAAGCGGGCCATCGACGTGTTCACGGACCTGGAGGTGGACATGATCATGGGCGGCCACCTCCATCGGGGGTACATCGGCAACTCGCTGGACATCTATCCCGGGGCTGATCGGGTCCACGGCATCACCATCGTGCAGAGCGGTACATCGACGTCCCGGCGTGGGCGAGCGCGGGAGCGGGAGAAGAACTCCTTCAACGTGCTCCGTGTGACGGAGGAGGTGCTCCGGATCACGCACTACATGTTCTTCGACGACGCGGAAGGCTTCGCATCCGTGAGCCGCCACATCTTCCCGCGCAACCCGATCTCCTTCTTCCGGGACAGCCTGACGCTGGACGCGATGGGTGAGGGGGCGTGACGCAATCGTTTGGTGCTCGGCTGGGCACCGTCCTGATCGGGGTTTCCCTCTCGACGCCGGCCGCGGCGCAGCGGCCGGAGGTGGTCGATCTGCGCTTCGACGGCGCACGATCGTTCTCCCACGCGGAACTGTCGGCCGCCATCATGACGTCGCGCACACGGTGCTCGAATCTGCTGTTCGAGCTGGTCTGCTGGGCAGGCATCGGGCTGGAGCCCGCGTATCTCGATCCGGGCGCCCTGGAATCCGACGTGCTCAGACTCAGGGTATACTACCACGATCGCGGATTCCGCGACGCGACCGTCCGCGCCGACACCGTGACGACCGGGACGGGCGTCCGGATCGTGTTCAGCATCGAAGAGCGGCAGCCGGTCCGCGTCGCGGAGCTGCAGGTACGCGGGGTCCCGCTGCACCTGACCGGGCGCCCGTTGCCCCTGCGCACCGGTGACCCGTTCGACGTGTTCCTCTACGAGGACGGCAGGGACACGCTCCTGGCGCGCTTGAGGAACAACGGCTTTGCCCGCGCCCAGGTGCTGGTCGGCTACGGCATCTCGCGTGACGCGCCACTGGACGCGCGCGTCTGGTACGAGGCCGTGCCCGGCGAGCCGGCGCGGATCGGCGAGATCCGGGTGATCGGGACCCAGGCGGCGTCGCCGGACCTGGTTCGCCGGATGCTGACGTTCCGAGAGGCCTCTCGCTATGATCGGAGCGCGCTACTCGAGAGCCAGCGGAACCTGTACGGCCTCCAGATCTTCCGGCACGTGGAGGTCCGCGCCGAGCTGGACCAGGCCGCGGACACCGTCATCCCCATCACCGTGCAGGTCGCCGAGGGCAGCATGCGCCGGGTCCGGGTGGGCGGCGGGATCAGCAACGCGGAATGCGTCGACATCGAGGGGCGGTGGATCGGCAGGAACTTCATGGGCGACGGCCCTCGGGTCGAGCTCCGGGGACGGATCGGCAACCTGTTCATGGAGCAGTGTCAGCAGGTCCCCGTGCTGGCCACCGACTATTCGCCTCACGATGGTCTGACCGGGCTCATCGCCGCGGACTTCACCCAGCCATGGTTGTTCGGCCCGCGCAACAATCTGGGCGCCGGTCTGTTCGCGGAGCGTCGCAGCGTGCCCGAGGTGTTCGTCCGGACGGCCACGGGGGGCCACGTGTCCGCCGGCCGCATTGTTGGCCGCAACACCGGCCTGACACTGGCATACCGGCCCGAATGGACGCGGCTGAGCGCGGAAGGGGACCTCTTCTTCTGCGTGAACTTCGTGGCGTGCACCTACGAGGATACGCGGATCCTGCGCGAGCCACACTGGCTCGCGCCCGTGACGCTCACGCTTTCGGCCGACCGGACCGACATGCCGTTCACACCCAGCCGGGGGTACATCGTGCGCGCCGACCTCGAGCACGCCGCGGCCTACACCGGCTCGGACTTCGCCTACACCCGGCTCATCGGGGAGAGCAGCGCGTACCGGGGCCGGCCGGGCGGCTCCGTGCTCGCTGCTCGGGTGCGCGGCGGGATCGTGTGGCCGCACGGCGGGGC
>CAYXJH010000404.1:0-3280 GCA_964465415.1 uncultured Gemmatimonadaceae bacterium | reverse complement strand
GCTTCCCGCGGCCAGGCCCGTCCGGCCTCCTCCGCCGGCTGGTCGCCACGCACGGCGGCCGGTACCTGGTCCCACGGGACGACGGGACCATCCTCGCGGGCAGCACCATGGACGAGGTCGGCTTCGACCGCTCCCTGTCCGATGCGGGCATGGCCACGGTCCACCGCTCCGCGGCCGACCTCGTGCCGGCCCTGGCCGGGGTGGAGCCCGTCGAGCGGTGGGCGGACCTCCGGCCCATCACGGCGGACGCTTTGCCGGTCCTCGGCCCCGATCCCGCGCTGCCTGGCCTCTTCTATGCGACGGGCTACGGCCGCAACGGCATCCTGCTCGGCCCCCACGCCGGCCGGATCGTGGCGGACCTGGTCACGACCGGCGAGTCCGCCAGCCGGTGGGAGCCGTTCGGGGCCGGTCGTTTCCGGGATACGCCAACGCCGTCAGCGGCGGAGGAGGAGGAGGAGGACGGATCATGAGACGATACCTGCTGTACGGCCCGGCCATCGCCGTCATGCTTGCGATGCCGGGCTGTAACGAAATGGACGATCGGGCCGATCCGGCTGCGGATGCCGCCGTGACGGACACGGCGGATTCGGCGACCGACCCGGACCGCGCGGTCTGTCTACAGGGCGACCCGTTCGTCGCCGACGGCAGCATGGCGACCGGCCCGGTCGGCCACGACAACATCGGGGCCGGCGAGCCGGAGCGGATCGCGGCGCTGCGCTGGGAGCGGTATGACGGGTGCGAGCGGTTCGTCATCGATCTGGAAGGCCCGGACGGCGCGGTCGCCACCGGTGCCGGCGACGTGGACGTGGAGCTCCTGCGGGATCTCGGGGTTGTGCGCGTGTCGCTGCGGGATGTGGAGCGGGTGGACCGGGACGCGGCCGGGGCCACGTTCGAGGGCCCGCTGGCCCGCGCCGCCTACGCGGTCTGGTCGCCGGAAGGTCGCTGGACCTACGTCGACCTCCACCTGGGCGACCCTGCGGAGGCGTTCGCCACCGTCCTGGGTGATCCAGCCCGGGTCGTGGTGGACCTCCGTCCGGGCGGCGGCCTGATGCCGGACCCGCCCGCCGCCGCCGACCGGGTGGTGGTGCTCCGGCCACGGGCGGGTTCGACCTCGTATCCACTGGAGGTGATGGGGTACGCGAGGACGTTCGAGGCGAACGTGGTCGCGCGCGTCGAGTATGAGGGCGAGGAGGTGCACGAGACGTTCACAACGGCTACCGCCTGGGTCGACGCGTGGGGCCACTACTCCATGACCATCGAGGACGGCCCGACGGGAGCCATCCAGCTCCATGTCGGTGAGTACTCCGCCCGCGACGGCACCTGGGAAGGGGTGACGGTCGAGCTCGAGATGCGATAATCGCCAAGGGGTCCGCCCTCGCTTGCTGGCCCTGTCCCGGTCCCTTATGCTTGCGCGGCCATGACCCGTGCGACTCGAACCGCGGCGACCGATCGCCCACCCCAGCGGCGTGAGGCGAGGGAATTCCCACCCCCGTTGCGGGCCCTCCTCGTTGTGTTCCTCCTCTACGTGTTCCTGGTCGGGATCGCGTTCCTGGAGGCGGGGATCGCGGCGTCTGGCGAGGGGTTCCAGGCCGGCCTGCTCCGGAGCGTGTCTCACCCCATCTCGGGCCTGTGCGCCGGGCTCCTGGCGACGGTGCTGGTTCAGTCCTCGTCGGTCTCGACCGCCACCATCGTGGGGATGGTCGGTGCGGGTACGCTTCCGCTATCGCTGGCCGTCCCGATGATCATGGGCGCCAATATCGGGACGACGGTCACCAACACGCTGGCATCGCTCGGAAGTATCCGCCGCGCCCAGGAGTTCCAGCGGGCGTTCGCCGCCGCCACGGTGCACGACTTCTTCAACCTCTTCGCCGTCGCCATCCTCCTGCCGCTGGAGCTGGCGACCGGCGTCCTGAGCGGAGTGGCCGGTTGGCTGACCGACATCTTGCGGGGAACGGAATTCGATCCGGCGCAGCCCGGCCGGAGTCCGATCCGCGTGGCGGTCCGGATGCCCGTCGGGTGGACGCACGGCCTCATCGAGCCCGGCCCCGTCATGAGCGGGCTGTTCCTTGCCCTCGGGCTCCTGCTGATCTTCATCGCGCTGGCCTTTATCACACGCAACATGCGCCGCCTGGTCGCCGGCGGCGTGGAGCGGGCCATGAACCGGCTCATCGGCCGGGGGGGCGGCGCCATGGGGATCGTCCTCGGGATCGGAATCACGGTGGCGGTGCAGTCCTCCACCATCACCACGTCGATCCTGGTCCCGCTGGTGGCCGCCGGGATCCTGACCCTCCCCAGCGCCTACCCCATCACGGTGGGTGCCAATGTGGGGACGACCATCACCGCGCTCATCGCGTCGCTGGCCGTTCTCCACCCACAGGGCCTCACGATCGCATTGGTGCATACCCTCTTCAATCTGGCCGCAATGGCCATCATTTTTCCGGTACGACAGGTGCGTATGATCCCGGTTCACCTCGCCGAGAGGATCGCCGAGGTGGCCGCCCGGCGTCACCTGATCGTGGTCGTCTACGGGGTGGGGCTCTTCCTTGTGCTCCCGCTGCTGGGCGTCTTCCTGATTCGGTAGGAGTCCAACGATGGTTCTCAAGTTCTTGCGCGGCCAGGATCGCGAGCGGCTCGATCGCATCGAGGTCAAGGTCCAGAAGATGATCGAGTACGATCGCTACCAGTTCGATCTCGCCATGTCCGCGCTCCTGGGCAAGGTCGTGGCGGCGGACGTCAACGACGACCTCCGGTCGACGGACCAGAAGGTCAACGGGTTGGAGCGCGAGATCCGCCGGGAGCTGGCCGTCCACGCCAGTGTCTCGGGTGGCATCCACACGCCCGCCGTCCTGGTCTACATGTCCGTCGTGAAGGACATCGAGCGCATCGGGGATTACGCCAAGAACCTCCTCGACCTTGCCCTCGACGACGCCACGTTCACCGACGTCCCCGACGCAGAGGAGTGGGAGCGCCTCGCGACCGAGATCTCGGCGTACATCGCCGATGCAGGGGACACCTTCCAGGCCCGCGATGCGGACCGCGCCCGGCGCCTCCTAACACGCGGGAGCGATCTGCTCGACATCTTCGACGACCGGGTCACGCAACTCGTTCGCGGCGATGATGCCGGGGCGCAGGCCGTCGCCCGCGCGCTGGCCCACCGCTACCTGAAGCGGGTCATCGCACACCTCATGAACCTGCTATCGGCGGTCATCATGCCACTCCATAGCATCGACTACTTCTACGAGGATCCGGAGGACCGGGTCGATCGTTGAGGACGCGAGAC
>CAYXJH010000403.1:0-3295 GCA_964465415.1 uncultured Gemmatimonadaceae bacterium | reverse complement strand
CGAGACGATCCAGGCCGAGGCCCTGGCGCGGGAGGCGGAACGACAGGGGGTCACGGCGGAGTTCGCTCGCCGTCGGGCGTTCGCCGAGCTGGAGCGCGCCGCCGCCATCCGGCTCGATGACCCGGTGTTCCCCTGTGGCGGATTCCCGACGAGTCCATGATCTTGTCGACCGAAAGTACCCGGGGAGTGCGCGTGCAAGACCAGCCTAGCATCCTGATCGCCGACGACCAGCCGGACGTGCTGCAGGCGCTTCGCCTCCTCCTCAAGGGCGAAGGGTATACGCTGAAGACTGCCGCATCGCCCAAGGACGTGGCCGCGGCTCTTCAGGAACAGGAGTTCGATGTGATCCTCCTGGACCTGAACTACACGCGCGACACGACATCGGGGCAGGAGGGGATGGACCTGCTGACGCGGATCCAGGCAGTGTACCCGAGCCTCCCCGTGGTGGTGATGACGGCGTGGGGCAGCGTGGATGGCGCGGTCGAGGCCATGCGTCGCGGCGCCCGCGACTACGTCGAGAAGCCCTGGAACAACCAGCGGCTCCTGGCCACGATGCGGACGCAGGTGGAGCTCAGTCGTGCCCTTCGACGGAGCGAGCGGCTGGAGGGTGAGAACCAGATGCTGCGCGGCGAAGGGATGCCGACGCTGGTGGCCGAGTCGCGGGCCATGCGGGACGTGGTCCGGCTGATCGAGCGGATCGCGCCGTCGGATGCCAACGTGCTGATCACCGGCGAGCACGGAACGGGCAAGGACGTGGTGGCGCGCTGGATCCACGGCCGGTCGTCCCGGGACCGGAAGCCGCTGGTCACGGTGAATGCCGGCGGGCTGTCGGAAGGCGTGTTCGAGAGCGAATTATTCGGGCACGTCAAGGGTGCGTTCACCGACGCCCGTGCTGATCGGATCGGGTATTTCGAGATGGCCGCCGGCGGTACCCTGTTCCTCGACGAGATCGGTACCATGCCGGTGAAGCTGCAGGCGAAGCTGCTGCGCGTGCTTCAGACTGGCGAGTTCCAGCGGGTGGGCTCGTCGGCGACGCGGAGCGCCGATGTCCGGGTCCTGTCGGCAACGAACATCGACATCGCCCGACAGGTGGCCGCGGGGGAGTTCCGGGCCGACCTCCTCTACCGGCTGAATACTGTGGAGATCCGCCTGCCACCCCTCCGGGACCGGCGCGAGGACATCCCGCCCCTGGCCCGCCACTTCCTCGAGCGGAAGGCGGCTCATTACGGGAAGCGCCTGGACGGCTTCGAGCCCGACGCGATGCGGGCGCTCCTGGACTATGGGTGGCCCGGCAACGTGCGGGAGCTGGAGCATACGGTGGAGCGGGCGGTCCTGCTGGCGACCGGCCCCGGCGTCCGGGCGGTCGACCTGAACCTGGCTCCGCACCGGGATGCCGTGGGCGACGGAGCCGGCGAAACGTCACTGGAGGCGATGGAGCTCGACGACGCCGAGCGGTACCTGATCCGGAAGGCGCTCGAGCGGCATGACGGGAACGTGAGCCAGGCCGCCAGCTCGCTGGGCCTCAGCCGCAGCGCCCTCTACCGGCGACTTCAACGCTACGGTCTGTGAGGCTGCCCCGGATCCGGCACGACCGGCGCGTATTGCTCCTCGCGCTGATCGCCGGCGCTCCGGGATCCGTGGCCGTTCTGGTCTGGCTCTGGACAGGCGGACTCGGCACCGCCACGCGCATCTCCATCACGATCCTGCTGGTCGCCGTGTGGGTGGGCGGCGCCGCGGCAGTCCGGCGCACCGTGGTCCGGCCGCTCCAGACCCTGGCCAACCTGCTCAACGCGCTGAAGCACGAGGACTACTCGATCGACGCGAGGGGCGCCGATCGCAGCGATCCCCTGGGGCTGGTCCTCCACGAGGCGAATACCCTCCGCGCGCTGCTCCGTGAGCGGCGGCTCGGGGCCATCGAAGCGACCGAGCTCCTGCGGACCGTCATGGAGGAAATCGATGTCGCCATCTTCGCGTTCGACCAGGATGACAACCTCCGCCTCATCAACCGCGCGGGCGAGCGGTTGCTCGGCCGCCCCTCCGCGCGGGCCGTGGGATTCACCGCCGACGCGCTGAATCTCACGTTCTGTCTACGGGGCGAGTCACCGCGCACGTTCGACCGGATCTTCCCCGGGGCCGGCGGCCGGTGGGAGCTGCGCAGGAGCGAGTTCCGGCAGGGCGGGACCACGCATAGGCTGGTCGTGCTGGCGAACCTCAGCCGCGCGCTGCGCGAGGAGGAGCGTCAAGCCTGGCAGCGGCTGATCCGGGTCCTGAGCCATGAGATCAACAACTCCCTGACGCCCATCGCATCGATCGCGGACACGCTCCAGGCGCTGTATGACCGGGGAGCACCGGCACCGGACCGCGACGACGATGTCCGGGAGGGGCTCTCCATCATCTCCCGTCGCGCGGCGGCGCTGGGTCGCTTCATGACTTCGTACGCCCGGCTCGCCCATCTGCCCGCGCCGCGCAAGGATCGGTTCGACGTGGGGCCATGGATCGAGCGGGTGGTGCGGCTCGAGACCCGTCGTCCCGTCGATCTGCGACCGGGACCGAAAGTGGCGATCGAGGCGGACCAGGACCAACTGGACCAGGTCCTGATCAATCTCCTCCAGAACGCCGTCGACGCGGCCGCCGAGACGGATGGCCGCGTCGAGGTCGGGTGGGAGGCGCGTGATGGCACCGTCGAGATCTGGGTCGCCGACGAAGGGCCCGGGATCGGCAGCACCGCGAACCTGTTCGTCCCGTTCTTCACGACGAAGCCGCACGGGTCAGGGATCGGACTGGCGCTGGGCCGACAGATCGCCGAGGCGCACGATGGCTCGCTGGCGCTCGAGGACCGGGCGGACCGGACCGGGTGTCGGGCTACCCTGCGATTGCCGATCTAGCGGACCACTACGATCGGGCGGCGCGGACCATGGCCTCCAGGCTGCGGTCCACGTCCGCCGCGGTGGTGGCCCACGATGACACGCTGATTCGCATGGCGACCTGGCCCTGCCACTGGGTGACGCCGCACCAGCACGTCCCCTCCTCCTGGATGGCGGTGATGACCCGCCGGGTCGTGTCGGCATCGCCGAACGTGACCAGCACCTGGTTCAGGACTACATCGTTCAGGACCGGGTAGCCGGCAGCGCGGAGCCCATCGGCGAAGCGGGCCGCGTGCTGGCAACACCGCTCCACAAGGTCGGCGACGCCGGCGCGGTCAGCAGGTTGGGCGGGCTGCTCTCCCGGATGAATGCCGGGATGCTCTGTTTCAGGCGGTTGTGCGCGAGCCGGACGTCCCGCTCGACGTAGACGA
>CAYXJH010000402.1:0-3312 GCA_964465415.1 uncultured Gemmatimonadaceae bacterium | reverse complement strand
CGGCCCGGTCACGGCGGAGGACGCCTTCCGGCTCCCGGGCGAGCAGCGCCAGGAGCGCCACCATCGGCCGCCAGAGGCGGACCGGACCGGCGGGGTCCCCGGGACCGTGGAGCGCGGGTTCACCGAGAAGATGCAGCCGAAACTGGGACATGACCGGGTCGTGGAGCGGTACCAGCCGCGCTGCGGGCGTTACGGCGTTGAAACGGCGGGCATGTGACCCGCAGGTTAACGCCGGGGCCGACCCGGGCGCAACGCTCGCTCCGCCGCGTAACGCTCGCGTAACGCCCGCAGGCCGATCGTCCCGCACCAGAGCGACGCCGGGTCGGCGTTGCGTTTTCAGCGAACGGGAGGCCATCCATGTACAGAGACGACCTTCGAGCCGCCGTGGTGCCCACCCTGGCCGTATGGGTGGTGGCCGTGGCGGCGTGTGATGGAGCGGACCCGCTGGGCCCGACCGGCGACCGGTTATTGGCCGCCAGCGCCGCCGAGGTGACCCTGGCACGCACGGCCGCAGCGCCGGTCGAAGCAACGTTCAGCAAGGCGTTCATGCCCGACGAAGGACCGGAGACGTTGCTGGTATGGCACGGGGAGGTCACTCTGGAGGGAGTCACCGGCGAGCTGGTGTCCACCATCGATTTGACCGACCCCGACGCGCGCTGGGCCGGCGCCACACTGCACGCGACCGTGCGCTGGGTGGTGGCCGGTGACCTGGCGATCGAGTTCGAGACGGAGGGCGTCGTGAACTTCACGAACGGGATCGTGCGGACCCATGGGCAGGTCGTATCCGGTCCGTACGCCGGCAGCCGTGTCCACCAGCAGGGCGAGCTGGACGGCCTGGACGCCAGCGGGTTCCTCCGGATCCACCCGGCGACCGGGTCGTGAAAAACGCGAACCGACCATAACCCCAACCACAGGAGGCTGGACCATGAAGGAGATCCATTGCGGTGAGTTCATCGCCGGCTGCCCCCACATCAGCCGCGGTGAGACGGTGGACGAGTTGATGCGGGACGTGCAGTCCCACGCACGGAAGGACCACGGGATGACCGCCATCGACGACAACCTGCGGGCCGCTCTGATCAGCTCCATCAAGGAGCGATAGGCGGCACCCGGAAGCGGCTGCCGTCCTCCGTCATCGCCCGTCCGGCCACCACCGGCTGGGGCTGACGGAGGACGCGGCATCCGCACCGCCAGTCATCCCGCAGTCCGTCGCTGCGCGTTCCGTCCCGCCATTGTCCGGACGCAGCCGCCTCGCCATCCTCCCCCTGGATCGGTCCCCATACGGAGGATGCCATGTTAACGCAGCGCCCCTCTCCATTCCGAGCCCCGCGCCGCCTCGCCCGCGCACCGGCCGTCGCCCGTTCCGGGCGTCGCGCGGCCATCACGGGAACGCAGTCCGCTGTGCTCGTGGCGATGCTCCTGATACCGTCGCCTTCCGACGCCCAGGGCACGGTCAAGCCGCCGCTGCACGGTCAGGAGTGGATGGCCATCACCGGCAAGCCGTTGGCTGCAACGGCCGGCGCCATGATCTTCCAGCAGGGCGGCAACGCGGTGGATGCTGCCGCGGCCATGATCGCGGCCACATCCACCATGTGGGACGTCCTGTCGTGGGGCGGCGAGACCCAGGCCCTCATCTTCAACCCGCACACCGGCCAGGTGATCGGCGTCAACGCCCTGGGCGTCGCCCCCACCGGTGCCACACCCGGCTTTTTCCGGCAGCGTGGCCATGACCTGATCCCGGAGTACGGCCCGCTCGCGGCCGTGACCCCGGGCACGCCCGGCGGGATCATGGCCATGGTGGCGGAATACGGGCGGCTCAGCCTGGCGCAGGTGCTGGACCCGGCCATTCGCATGGCGGACGGCTATCCCATCGAGGCGCAGACCGCCGACGCCATCGAGCGCCACAAGGAGCGACTCAAGGAATGGCCATACTCGAGGGCCGTGATGCTGCCCCATGACGGCGAGGACCGGGAAGCGCCGCGCGCCGGTGAGATCTTTCGGCAGCCGGACCTCGCCGCCACCCTCCGCAAGCTGGTCGAGGCGGAGCGTGAGGCGCTGGATCGCGGGCTCGACCGGAAAGCGGCCATTCAAGTCGCGCACGACCGCTTCTATCGCGGCGATATCGCCGATGAGCTGGTGCGCAGCGTCCAGGCCCAGGGCGGCCTGATCACACACGAGGACCTGGCCGGCTGGTCCGTCCGGTTCGAAGAGCCCGTGTCCACCACGTACCGGGACATCGAGGTCTACAAGCTCACGCACTGGACGCAGGGTCCTGTCATGCTCCAGGCCCTGAACATCCTCGAGAACTTCGACCTGAGGACGATGGGCTACAACAGCACCCGGTACATTCACGCCGTGTATCAGGCGATGAACCTGGCGTTCGCCGACAGGGATTTCTATTACGGTGACCCGGACCACGAGCCGACGACCCCGATCCGCGGGCTCCTCTCGAAGGAGTACGCCCGAGATCGGGCCGCCACCATCGACTGGGAGCAGAACGACCCGGATGTCCGCCCCGGCGACCCGTATCCGTACCAGGGCGGCACCCACCCCTTCCGGGAGTACCTGGAGGCATGGCGTTCGGTCCGGCCCGACCGGGCCGACACCGCCGCGGAGGCTTCCCTGTGGGAGGACAATCCATTCTATCGCGGCACCACCTCGGTGCAGACGGCCGATGCGGAGGGCTGGGTCGTGTCGGTCACGCCCAGCGGCGGCTGGATCCCCGCCGTGATCGCCGGTCGGACCGGGATCGGCCTCAGCCAGCGTGCCCAGAGCTTCGTGCTGGACCCGCGTGACAATCCGTACAACGTGGTCGCTCCCGGTAAGCAGCCCCGGGTCACGCTGACGCCCAGCATGGCCCTGAGGGACGGCCAGCCGTTCCTGTCGTTCGCCGTCCAGGGCGGGGACGGCCAGGACCAGAATCTCCTCCAGTTCTTCCTGAACGTCGTCGAGTTCGGGATGACGGTGCAGCAGGCGGCGGAGGCGGCCAACATCAACAGCTACCAGATGCGTAGCAGCTTCGGCGACCAGCTCTCCGAGCCCGGCAGGATCATGGTCCATGATCGCACGCCGCCCTGGGCGCTGGCGGAGCTCCAGTCCATGGGCTACGCGGTCGAGACCGACGCGATCACGTCCGGCCCGATCAACGCCATATTCTTCGACCGCGAGCACGGGACGATGTGGGGCGGATCGAGCCACCACGGGGAGGACTACGGCGTGGCGTGGTAGACAACCGGGGGTAACGTGGTGGACCCGCGGGCGTGGCGTGGCAGACTCGCAGGCGTGGCGTGGCAGACCCGCGGGCGTGTCGTGGCG
>CAYXJH010000401.1:0-3320 GCA_964465415.1 uncultured Gemmatimonadaceae bacterium | reverse complement strand
TGCAAGAATCCCCGGGCCGGTCGAACCGGTCCCGGGGATTCAAGCCACTGGCGGGTGCGAGAACATTGTTTCGGTGGCGAACCCCTCGGCTCGCCCTGTTCCACTCCCTGTCTCCTTCACCGCGCGACCCGCGGTTCCGGGTGCCCCTGGCCGGGGGCGACGACTGCGGCCAGTAACCTCGCAGTCGGCTCGCCGTGCCGAAAAACTCCGGCGAGCTGCCTTCGAAGAGCGTCCTCTTCGCAGGCGACGTCGCGTGATCCTCAGGTCGCTGGATCAGCGCCGCCGTGAGTACAAGGATACGCCCGCCGCCAGCGTGAGTCAAGGATCTGGACTGAGCCCGTAAAGTATTGTGCTACATGTTGTTACATTAATGACGCCCGATTGTTTGGAACACGCCGGATGCCACGTTCCCGCAACCCGCTGGCGCGCGCCGATATCCCGGTTTGTAACACCTTGAATTCACATTCTTTCCGCAATTCCCCACAACCTTTCCACTGCATGTTGCGCGGCTTCTTCGACGTGAGGGACCAGGCGACGGTGGCAGCTGGAGGGTGGGTCCGCCCTGGAGACCGGATCCGCCCTCGAGAGGGCCGCGTCGGTCCCGGATGCAAGAATCCCCGGGCCGGTCGAACCGGTCCCGGAGATTCAAGCCACTGGCGGATGTGAGCGTTTTCAGTTTCGGTGGCGCGACCGTTGGCCCGCCCTGACTCACTCCCTGTCTCCTTCACCGCGCGACCCGCGGTTCCGGGTGCCCCTGGCCGGGGGCCTACAGCTGCGGCCAGTAACCTCGCAGCCGGCTCGCTTTGACCGAATCCTCCGCGAGCTGCTTCCGCTGAGCGTCCTCTTCGGAAGCGACGTCGTTGGTCCAGAGGTCGCCGAACCATCGCCGCCTGGATCCAACGATACACCGGCGGCGACCGCCGGTCAAGGATTTTGGTCGTCAGTCTAAGGGCTTGTCGCATATAGGGTTAGCCGTATCAGACCGGAAGTTTTCAGATTCCGGGGTCGAGGTCTTTTCCGAACTGGTTGTGGCCGCGCGAGATCCGGATTTGTAACACGTAGAATCCACATTGTTTGTGCACTTCTCTACGCTCTGGGCCCAGTTGTCCACGTCGTTTCCCGCCATTAACGGCCCCGTGTCCACAGTCCGGAGCACTTCTCCGGTTATTCGGGGGGGTCGGTGTCCGCGTTTGGCGCGCTGGGCGCGATCGGCTCGATATCCGCGTGTTGCTGGGCGAACATGTCCCAGACGGCCAGGAAGAACGCGGCGATGACCGGGCCGATGACGATGCCCGAGAGGCCGAAGACGGCGAGGCCGCCGAGGGTGGAGATGAGGATGAGGAAGTCAGGCATCTGGGTGTAGCGTCCGACGAGGATCGGGCGGAGGATGTTGTCGACGATGCCGATGAGGAGCGCGCCGATCACGACCAGGATGATGGCTCGGATCGGACTGCCTGTGAGGGCGAGGACGAGGGCCGCGGGCCCCCACACCAGGCTCGCGCCGACGGCGGGGAGGAAGGAGAGGATGGTCATGATGACGCCCCAGAAGACGGGCGCCGAGAGGCCCAGGATCCAGAAGGTGAGCCCGCCCATGGCGCCCTGCACCGCGGCGACGACCAGGGCGCCGCCGATGGTGGCGCGGGAGACGGCGGCGAACTTCCTGAGCAGCATCCACTCCCGGTCGTCGTCCAGGGGAAGGGCCCGGACGACGCCCTGGAGGATGCGGTCACCATCGCGCAGGAAGAAGAAGAGGACGTAGAGGCTGAGCGCGGACAGCGCGGTGATGCGCAGGGCGTTCTGTCCGATCACCAGGGCCTGTTGGGCGACCCATGCGCTGCTTACGAAGGCCACGCTGGAGAGGCCGTCCTGGATCCGGTCGACCTGCACTCCCATGCGCTCGAGCCCGTCGGTCACCACCGGGACCAGCTCCCGGGCTCGGCTGACGATATCGCCCAGGTCGATCTCGCCGGAGGCGATCCGCTCGTAGAGCCCCAGCGCCTCCCGCGTCAAAGCCAGGCCCAGCGCCGAGAGGGGGAGGACCAGCACTACCAGGATTGTGAGGATCGTGAGAACCGAGGCGAGCGACCCGCGGTCACGCGTCTGGCCGAGCCACCAACGTTGCACCGGCTGGAAGAGGATCGCCAGCACCACGGCCCAGAAGAGCGGCAGAAGGAAGGCACGGATGAGCCAGAAGAACGCCAGCGTCGTCAGGACGACGAGCACGATGAAGGATCCGTCCCGGACGGCCGCCGCGGCCTTCGTCTCCGCGAACGTCGGCACTTCGGGAGCGGACGATTCCGCCACGGGCGTCCTGGGCGCGCCGTGCGAGGCGGGCGAGTCGGGGTCGTCGGGCGGGCCGGGCGGGCCGGGGGACGCGTCGTCCAAAGCTGGTGTTCTCCGTGCCAGGTCGATCGGTTCGGCCCGCGACGACGGCATGGCGGGTCGCGGCGCAACCATATCATCGGCGAGACGGGCGCGGCAACCATGCGTTCGGCCAGCGGGGGCGCCGTGCTCGGGCTCTGTCCGCAGGAA
This sequence comes from uncultured Gemmatimonadaceae bacterium, assembly GCA_964465415.1. Lineage (GTDB taxonomy): Bacteria > Gemmatimonadota > Gemmatimonadetes > Longimicrobiales > RSA9 > SLCC01. Next base: position 788 of record CAYXJH010000401.1, on the reverse strand, counting down.
CTGTTGGTCCCGGGCGGCCATGCCCGCGTCCCCGGCAGACAGCCAACACTTCCTGCGGACAGAGCCACAGAGCCGCAGAGTTACAGGGCTGGCCCCATGATCAGGTGGGCGTCGCCGAACTCGTGCCAGAGGTAGCCTTCCCGCACTGCTTGCTCGTATGCGCCGCGGATCATGTCGGGATCGGCCAGGGCGAAGAGGAGGGCCAGGTGACTGGCGTGGGGGTCGTGGAAGCCGGTCAGCAGTCCGTCGACGACCCGGGTGCCGTGACCGGGCCGGATGAAACGGCGCGTGAAGCCGGCCGTTGCGCGCACAGCCGGAGCCACCAACCGGCGCGCTGCCGGCCGGCGCGCCGCCGGAGCCCGCACCGGGTCCTCAGGCGTCGCGAGGGCCGTCGCGCAAGCCGACTCGAGGGCACGGACCACGGTGGTGCCGACGGCGATGATGGGCCGGCCTTCGCTGCGGGCGGCGTTCACGGTGGCGGCAGTACTCGACGAAACGACGAACGGCTCGGGATGGAGGGGATGGTCGTCGACCTGGTCGGTCTCAACCTCCAGACTGGACACCCCGGTGTGCAGGGTGACCGACGCGAGCTGGATACCCCGGTGTTGCAGCGCGGCCAGAATCCGGGGCGTGAACGGGCGCGCGGCGGACGGCATCTCGGCGCTGCCGGGCGTGTCGGCGAACAGGGTCTGGTAGGCGGCCAGGGGCGGGTAAGGCGGCTCGAGGTAGCCGTAGCGGATCGGGGCGCCCGACCGGGCCATGGCCGCGTCCACGTCGCCCGCAATCCG
>CAYXJH010000400.1:0-3325 GCA_964465415.1 uncultured Gemmatimonadaceae bacterium | reverse complement strand
CAACTGGCGGCAGATGGTCAGCCCGAGCCCGAACCCGACCGTCTTGGTCGAGATCAGAGGAACGAAAACTCTGTCGAGAATATCGGCCGGGATGCCGGGACCGTTGTCTTCGAACCGGACCGGCACCGCCGACACCGCCTCGTCCGGGATGCCCAGATGCCGCGTCAGCCCCAGCACCGCCGGGAGCAGCCCGCCGGACACCACCCGCACGTCGACCCCCGCGTCCCGCAACGCCGCCACGGTCTCCGCAGCGTCCTCGACCAGCCCGTCCACGTACCGCGGGACCAGCCCCGCCACCGCCTCACGCGACGGTCGGATAAGCTCCAGCCGCCGGCCGTAGACCTCGTCCAGTGGCACCTCCCCGCGCATCGCGGCGTCCGTCAGCGTCTCCACCTCGCGACGACTCGACCCCGCAAGCTCCTCGATCCCCTCCAGCGCCGAAAGCGTCGAGTCACAATCGAAGATCACGGTCCGGTAATGGGCCATGGGCAAAAGGTGAGGGAAGGCACACTCTTGCGCAACGGCGGGAGCGGGCCATTTTGCGCGCCCGACAGAGACCACGCCCGGCTCCGCGTACATGCTCGCGCCCGTTTGAGTCCGTGCCCGCGCCCGGGCCCGTGCCCGCCCCTCGCGCGCGACTGCCTCTGCCTGCCCGGACGCGGGACTCGTTCGGGGTCTCAAGTCGCGCGCGCACGGCGCATTCGGGCGCGAGAGTCGGGCTTGGGGGCACGGGCACGGGGCCCCCTCACTCGGTCACGAACTCCAGGTAGTGCTCGTATCTCTCCAGGATCAACGCCACGTAGGCCACGGGCTCGAGCCCGCGCGCGTAGCCGTAGCGGACGACGGGATCGCGAAATATCTCCGGGCGGGACTTCTGGAGGAGCCAGTAGGCGACGTCGTGCCAGTCGTTCGGGTCGTCGCCGTGCTTCTCGGCCAGGCGCCGGGCGTCGCCGACGTGGCCGAAGCCCACGTTGTAGCTGGCGAGGACGAAGCGCCTGCGCTGGTCCTCGTCCGTGATGATGTCGCGCCAGCGGTCCGTGACCCAGTCGATGTAGCGGACGCCGCCGGCCACGTTCTGCTCCGGGTCCCACGGGTTCTCAACATTCATTTCCCGCGCGGTCGCGGGCATGAGCTGGAGGATGCCCTGCGCCCCGGCCCAGGACCGGGCCCGCGGGTCGAACCGGGACTCCTGGTAGGCAAGCGACGCCAGCAGCCGCCAGTCCCAGCCGACGGCGGGCGCGTGCGCTCGGAAGAGGTCGTCGTATTCGGACAGGCGCCCCGTCGCCGACGTCAGGTACTCGCTCTCGGCCCGCTCCCGGAAGCCCTGCCTGTCGATGAAATAGCGCTGGAACAGCGCGTCGATCGTGCCGTCCGCGTGCTTCTCCTCGATGAAGGCGTCGAGCGCGGCCAGCAGCTCGGGCGAGTTGTCGCGCACGCCGAAGACGACGTCGTGCGACGGGCCGATCGCCGGCACCACCTCGAGGTTCGTGTAATAGCTACGCGTCAGCTCCGCCAGGTTCTCGGGCGCCACGGTCAGGACGATCTCGCCCCGGGCCAGCTGACGCATCAGCAGCTCGTAGCTGACCGTGTCCACCTCGACCACGTGGATGTCCCCCGTCACGCTGTCCGACAGCTCGATCAGCCGGTCCTGGTAGAACGTGCGGGCCGGGACGTGCACCTCCTCGCCGCCCAGCTCGCCCGGCTCCGTGATCAGCCGCGCCTGGATCCGCTCCGGCGACTCGGGCGCCACCGGGTCCGTCCGCGGCACCAGCACCGTGTCCACCGCTTCGGGAAGGTCCACCTCGTCGGTCGGCTCCGTCCGCTGGACCAACGACGGGCGCGTCTCGTATAGTCCCCGGCTGTAGGCGACGTGGCGCTCGTCCCGCGCCGCCGGCACGATCCGACCCGCCGCTATGTCGCCGACCCCGGCGTTCAACGCGTGCAGGATCTGCCCCGACTCCCGGACCACCCGCACCCGCAACGCCAGCTCACGCTCCGCCGCGAACAGGCGCAGCAGGTCGTACTCCAGCCCCATGGGGGTGCCCCGGTACACGAAGTAGCTCGTCTCGTTGAACGTGACCACCGCCGTCAGCGTGTCCGTCGCCTCGATCTCCGCCAGGTCCCGTTCGATCGGCGCACCCGGCGCGTCCGAATCGCACGCGCCCACTACCAGCGCCGCGATGAGGACCACGAGGGCAGGAGTGGGCCGGCCGGCAAGCTGCTCGTTCATGACGTCGTTTCACGGTGATCGAGTTCGTTTCGGGGACGGTAAGGCCGCAGGACTCGTTCCTCCGGCAACGCGAGGCGCGAGACGCGAGACTGCGCAGGTTTAGCGCGCAAGAGACTCCGCCGTTCGCGTACAGCCGTCCCCCGGGACGCACGCCGGGAGCCAGCCCGGGGTCGGGTTCACAGGAGGCAGTCGGGCGCGAGAGTCGGACATGGGGGCACGGGCCCGGGCTCCAGGGGCGGGAAACAATGGACAGGACAACTCGGGTCTCGGGTCCGACGAGTGTTGACCCGCGTGCGGTCCCGGGTGAATAGTGGCGAGCGCCCTTCTGTGGCACCCCGCCGCCCCGAAACAGGTCAGGCACCCCGTGAGCCTCGTCCGCCCGCTGCGTCGCGTCGCCCTGCCGGCCCTGCTGCTGGTGCTGTCCGGCTGCATAATTTTCCGGGTGGGGTCGGTCCGTACCGACGACGTAGCGGACCCGTCGGCGGCGCAGCAGATCCAGTCGCCCGTGAAGGCCCATCTGCTCGACGGAACCACGGTCGTGTACCGCAGCGGCCTGACCGTGGCCGATGACACGCTGTACGGGGTCGGTGTGCGCTACGACCTGGGTCTGGCGCCTCTGGGCCCGGCGGGCCCGGTGCCGGTCGACAGCGTGGGGGCCATGGAGACGTTCCGCGACAACTGGAACACCCCGGCTTCCGCGCTCCTCACCGCCGGTGCGCTCGGGGTGGTGGTCGTGGCTAGCCTCGACCTGTTCGCGGCTCTGTTCGGGTCCTGCCCCACCATCTACGCCGAGGTGGATGGCGAGCTCGTGCTACAGGGCGAAGCGTTTTCCTACAGCATCGTCCCGCTGTTCGAGTCCCGGGACGTGGACCTGGTACGGGCGGTCCCGGACGCGGCGGGCACGATCGTCCTGGAGATCCGTAACGAGGCGTTGGAGACCCACTACCTGAACCACCTGGAGCTGGTGGAGGTGGAGCACCGTGACGGCGAGCGGGTGGCGCCGGATCCGCGTGGGCAGGCGCTCGCGCTGCGGGCCCTCAAGGTCGAGCCGACCAGCGTGCGTTGCTCTCTCGGATCGCTTGCTTGCCGACCTCT
>CAYXJH010000399.1:0-3333 GCA_964465415.1 uncultured Gemmatimonadaceae bacterium | reverse complement strand
TGCGGACGCTCGCCCGGCTCGACGGCCGGGCCGGGCCCGACGCCGAGGCCCAGGCGGACCGTGCGCTGGCTCGCCTCGGCCTCCTCGAGCATGCCGACCGCAACGTGGGAGAGCTCTCGCGTGGGCTGAATCAGCGGCTCGGCGTGGCGCAGGCGCTGCTCGCGGAGCGGGACCTGGTGGTGCTGGACGAGCCCACCGAGGGACTCGATCCGTTGTGGCGCGTGCGATTCCGCGACCTGGTCGCCGAGATGCGCGCGGCCGGCCGCACCGTCCTCCTGGCCAGCCACGAGCTGGCCGAAGTCGAGCGCCTGGCGGACCGGGTCATCCTCCTGGCGGATGGGGAGGTGAGCGAGATCCTCGAGGTGCAAGGACCGCAAGGCCCCGCCACCCGGTACCGGCTCGACGTCGAAGCATCCGCGGAGGCGCTCGCGCTCGCGTTCCCCGACGCCGACGCCAGCGCCCGTCCGCTCATTGTGACCGTGGCCGATCCCGCCGAGCTGTCCCACCGACTGGCGGCGCTCCTGGACGCCGGTGGGATCGTGCGGGCCGCTGTCCCGGAAGCGGGGCTCGAGGAGCGCGTTCGCCGGAAGCTGGAGGACGTGTGAGAGCGCTCCGCGCCGCTAGCGACCTGGCCATTCTCGAGATCCGCGCCCGGCAACGCCGTATCCTGGCACTCCTCGCCTTCGCCGGCCTGTTCCTGCTGACCGCCGCCACCGCCGCCATACTGGCACACGACGAAGGTCATGTCGAGCTGGAGACGCTGTTCCAGATCGGAGGCTACCCGCTCATCTCCGGCGTGCTCCTCGTCGGCTGGCTGCTCGGTCGATTTCCGCTGGTCGCCACGCTGGTCCTGATGAGTGGGATCATCGCCGCGGACCGCGATGCCGGGCACGCCCGCATCCTGGCCGCGCGGCCGGCCGCCCCCGTCCTTCTCCTCGGCGTGCGATTCATCATCCTGGCCGCCCTCGCCTTCGCCCTGAGCGCGATCCTCATGCCCCTCTTCGACCTGCTCATGATCGGCACGTGGGCCGGGCCGGCTCTGCTCGTGCTCATTATGGCCCACGTCGTCGTGTGGGGTAGCCTCACCACGCTGCTCTCCGTGTTCACGCGGCTCGATGCGTGGCTGGCCCTCCTCCTCGCCCTGTTCGCCATGGTCTGGGGCGCGCTCCGGGTCGCCGGCATGCTCCCGGTGGTGGGCCCGATCGGCGAACTCATCGCCCTCATTCTGCCGCCTCAGCGCCAGCTCTTCGCCCTCGAGTCCGCGTTCGCAGGGATACAGCCCGTGCCCTGGCACGACTTCTGGTTCTGCATCGCGTACGGCGCAGCGACGCTGACGCTGGCCGCCTGGGCCGTCCGGCGGCGGGAGATCTAGCGGAGCACGTCGTCCTGGCTATCGCCAGCTCAGGCGCACGAACGCCGCGCGACCGGGCGCCGGGAGGCCGGTCACGTCGAGGAATGACACGTCCGCCAGATTGGTGATGTCCACGTCGATCCTGAACCGGCCGCCGATGGCCCGGGAGAGGCGTGCGTCGGCCGTGGTGTAGGTGGACTCCTCGACCCGCCGGGCGTGGAGGCCGCGGATCGAGACATCGGTCCCCAGGAACGACCGCGTCGCGGTGATCGACGCCGTTCGGGTAAGCGGTCGCAACGCGTATTTGGACTCCCACCCGTCCTCGCCGGACGAGAACCCGAGCAGGCTCAATTGGGCGACCCAGCGCGTCCCCGCCGCGTCCAGCGCACGGGCATCCACCTCGATCCCGCGGAACGTCGCCCTGCCGATGTTCAGGGCCTGCCACACTACGCCGTCGCCTCCGGCGGGCCGGGCCCAGTCGATCACCGAACGCGCAGCCCGGACGAATCCGGCCACGCCGATGCTCGCCCGGCGGGCCGGCTCACCGATCTCGATCCCGACCTCGCCGGTCCACGCCGTCTCCGGCCGCAGGTCCGGGTCACCCTCGTTGGCAGGGTCGGAATAGAATCGCTCGGTCCAGTTGGGCGCACGGAACGAGCGCGCACCGGACGCGCGTAGCTTCACCCCCGAGGCCGGCCAGAGCGCCGCCGCCAACGAAGGGGTCGCGAAGGCGCCGAACGTCGAGTGGTGATCACCCCGGATCCCGAAGTGGACGATTGCCGTGTGATCCAGCCCCGCGGCCAGCTCGGCGTACCCCGCCGCCCGGGTCTCCACAGGGTCGCCCAGGTTCGTGCTCTGGAGCCGATCCCGGAACGCCTCGGCGCCCACGGCGACGACGACGCCCTCACGGAGAGCCGTCCGGGCCACCACCTCGCCCCCCAGCTGCCAGGACGTGTGGACGTTGCGATAGAACGCTGGGTCATCGCGCTCGAGCAGGAACTCGTCCGAGTGGCGCCTCATGCTCAGGCGCGGCTCGAGCGACCAACCCGACCCTGGCGGTGTACGCCAGCCCAACGATGCGGTGGCGGCCCGGGTCCGTTCGTACTCATCGAAAGGGGCGTCGGGCGAGGTGTAGAAATGGCGTGCGCCGAAGTCCCGGAGCGCCAGCCCCAGGTCCGCGTGGAGCGGGCCACCGGCCACCTGGCCCTCCAACGCCGACCTGATCATGAGCGTTCTGGAGTCGGTGCCGGGGCGATGACCGTCCGACCGCCGGGCCTCCGCCGCGATCCTGGAGCTCAGGGCGCCGACGGGAGCGCCGCTGACCACGCTGGCACCGGCCGTCCCGAAGGCTCCGCCCTCGAGGCTAGCCTCGATCCGCGGTTGCTCCGGATGGCCTCGCCGGGTGACGATCTGGATCACGCCGCCGACCGCGTCGGACCCGTAGAGCGACGAACCGGGGCCTCGCAGGATCTCGATCCGCTCGATCTCCTCCAACGGGATCGCCAGGTTCAGAGCGAAGTGGCCGGTCTGGGGATCGTTCATCCGCACGCCGTCCACCAGGACCAGTACCTGCTCGAACGTCGAGCCACGGAGCGCCACGTCCGCCTGCGCCGGAGACCGGGCCAGGACATCCACGCCCAGCACCCACGCCAGCACGTCGCTCACCGTTCGGGCCGGGATCCGCCGGATGGCCGCCACGTCCACCACGTCGACGGCACGGGTCGCGGAGACCAGGGACGAAGCCCGCGATGCGACGTCGACGCGCAGGGTGTCCAGCGCGACGGGGCGAGGCTCCTGCGCGTCGGCGCCAGCCGCAACCAGCGTCGCCACGAGCGCGCCCAGGACCCGGTACCTCGGTAGGCCGGTCACGCGGCCACTTTAACCGCCCACACCTTCGGGCGTAAGGCTTCCGAGGATCGAGCCAGCCACGTCTCGCAGGTCGCGCAGCCGTGCGGCCAGCGACTGCCATTCAGTGAACGCTT
>CAYXJH010000398.1:0-3337 GCA_964465415.1 uncultured Gemmatimonadaceae bacterium | reverse complement strand
CGCTGCCGAGGTCGAGGACACTGGTCCCCGGTTTCAGGCGCAACGCCGCGCCGAGCGTAGCGAGGTTTTCGGGTGTTAACGGGTTGTGGATGCGATGAGCACTTTCGGCTAGGATTGTTTCCAGACCCGCCTCGCACGTGACGCCAGAGCGATGGTGACGGGGTTGACCTGGCGGGGGCGTGTGGGTCCTCTGGTTCCGTCCCTGCCTCGGGACTGAGAGACCATCTTCACGGCTGTGGGTGTGTAGGTCACCCAGAGGTGGCTAACCGCCAACGTCCATCGATTGCCGCAAGGAGCGGAGTCCCGTCGGGGAAGGACCCGACGATTCCGACACACAAGGACCTGGTCCAGACGTGGTGGGAGAGAACGGAGCAGGAGGTGGTAAAGCTGGACAAGGTTCGTGTTCTGGCTGGCCGGACTCACACGCTTCGCCGCAGGTTCGTAACAACATGCGCAAGCAGGATGCGAAGGTAGTCTCCCTCTACTCTGGCTGGACCCTTTTGCTCTCGCGTGCCGCCGCTCAGGCTGTCGAAGGGGACGATCCGGCCGTTCATCGTCCGCCGGGCAACCGCCAGTGCGGCCGCCGTTCACCCCGGCGAAGTCCTGCGGTCACAGTGACCGCGTAGAAAAGATCTTTCTCAGGAAGGCTTCGGTTGTTCGTCAGCTCCTGTGCCGTCATCCAAATCTGCACGATTCTGGGCGAGCGTTCAGTTCGCCCTCTCCCATGCTCCCGCAACCAGCAGGAGCGAAACCACCCTGATATGCAGGAAGTATGATGGAGAAACACAACAGGCTGCTGAAGACGCCCCGAGCGGTCGGCATCGCATGCGCAATCACTGCTACCGGGCTGGGCCTGCTGTACATGGCCGCTGCCGGTGCTCCTACGATCTATCTCGCGGTCAACGCGCTGTCTCTCGTGATGGGGCTTGCCCTCATCGCCGTAATCCCGTCGGGAGTGATCAAGTCCCGATTCTCTGGGAGCCTCGTCGTCTTACTGGGGGGCCTGCTGCTCGCTACTGCGCTGTTCGGTGTGTCCGTTGAGGGAGCCTCACGCTGGATTCGCGTCGCAGGTCTCTCGCTGCAGATCAGCCTGGTCGTGCTGCCGGCAATGGTGGTGGCCTTCGCCCGCGGCCGAGGTCTCCTCGCGACGATCGGGATGATCCTCGCAGCCGTCGCACTCGCTCTTCAACCGGATCGCGCGATGGCCGGCGTCCTGGTGGCGGCTTTGGCAGTGCTCGCGATATTCCGCCCGGACCGCCGGGTGGTCTCGACGCTCGGGGTCGCCGTTGTTGGCTTCGTGACAGCCTTGATGCGACCCGACTCCCTGCCGGCGGTGCCGTATGTGGACCAGATTCTCCGTACCTCGTTCGAGGTACATCCGCTGGCGGGTACCGCGGTCTTGGGCGGTGCATTGCTACTCATTGTTCCGGCGGTCGCTGGGCAGTGGATGGATCCTGAGAACCGGGAAGTGCATGTCGTGTTCGGCGCTATGTGGCTCGGCATTGTAATAGCAGCGGCCCTCGGAAACTACCCGACGCCGCTGGTAGGCTACGGCGGAAGCGCGATCCTCGGATACGCGCTCAGCCTCTCGTTCATGCCTGGCAAGGTGCGATCTGCTGCAGTCGCCGGGGGCCAGGGATAGGAAATCCAACGCCCTTTCGGCCGATTTCAGTACGATCGAGGCGAGCGGAGAGGGAACCGCTCTCTCGGACGCGGGCCGGACGCGGCACGGCCGTCAGGCGCCGGGGGTCTGATCGAGGTTGAGATCGGGGATGGGCTCGGGATCGGGGGGTCGAAGGTCGGTGAGGAAAGCGAGGATGCGCATGACTTTTTTCATGCGGCCCTTCCAGGAAAGGACCGGTCCGGGCCCGGCCGGTCGCGAGGCCGGGCACATCCATCGTCACTCCAGGCGGAGCGCGGCGGCCGGGTCCACGCCGGCGGCGCGCCGGGCCGGTAGCCAGCTCGCCAGCGCCGCGACGGCCAGAAGCATCACGGCGACGAGTCCGTAGGTGATGGGGTCCCGGGAGCTCACCCCGTACAGGAGCGAGTCCATGAGACGACTTGCCCAGAAGGCGATGACCAGCCCCGCCACGATCCCGATGGCGGCAAGGCCCACCCCATGCCGGACGACCATGCGCCTCACCGACGCCCCCGAGGCACCCAACGCCATGCGCACGCCGATCTCTCTCGCCCGCTGGCTCACGACGTAGGACACGACGCCGTAGATGCCGATCAGTCCCAGGAGCAGGGCCACCAGGGAAGCCGCCCCCAGGATCGCCATGGTGAACGACGTGGCGGCGGCGGAGGCGCGGGCCACGTCCTCGAGGGATCGCGGATTGGAAACGGGGAGCTGGGAATTCAGCTCCTGTACCTCCCTGCGGACCATGGACAGGAACGCGATGGGCTCGCCCGCCACCCGCACCAGCAGCTCACGGGTCCGGGTCACCTGGGGCTCCGCGGCGGCGCCGGTCAGGGTCGGGACGTAGAGGATCTCTTCCGGGTCCTCCTGGAGCCCGCGGTGGCGTACGTTCTCCACCACGCCGACGATCTCCCAGGGATCACCCCCGATAACCGATAGCCGGCGGCCGAGGGCGCTTGCGTCGGGCCACCAGCGTTCCGCGTACGCACGACTCACGACCAGGCCCCGCAAAGCGTCCGCGGCGTCGCCATCGCCGAGCGTGCGCCCTTCCACCACCGGGATCCCGAGCGTCTCGAAGTACCCCGGATCCACGTACGTCAGGGCCGCCATGTGCGGCGGCTCACCCTCTTCGGTGGGGAAGTCCTCCAGGAAGTGGCTCATGAAGTTGAGCTGACCGCCCAGCGGCACCGTCGACGCCGCGCTCACGCTCACCACGCCCGGCTGGGAGCCCAGCCGTTCCCGCAGCTGCCGGAACACCTCCTCCGCTGCCCGGGACTCCGCCACCTCGGCGGGCGGGACCGAGACCTGTACGGCCAGGACGCCATCGCGGTCGAACCCGGGGTCCACCGCCATGAGTGCCACGAAGCTGCGGAACGTCAGCCCGGACCCGACCAGGAGGACCAGGGCCAGGACCACCTGGGCGACGACGAGGGTGTTGCGGACCCGGTGGCGTTTCCTGCCCGCCGTCCCGCCCCGGGCGCCGCCCTCCCGCAGCTCGGTCGAGAGGTCTCCGCCACCGTGGCGCCGCAGGGGAAGCATGCCGGGTCCGAGGGCGGCCACCAGGGAAACCACCGCGGCGAAGGCGAGAACCCGCAGGTCCATGCTCACCTCGCCCATCCGCGGCAGGTTCTCCGGCGCCAGCGCGATGGTCATGCGCACCGCCAGCGCGGCGATGGCCACGCCCATGATCCCTCCGGC
>CAYXJH010000397.1:0-3351 GCA_964465415.1 uncultured Gemmatimonadaceae bacterium | reverse complement strand
GCTCAACGAGCAGCAAGTCAAAGCCTTCGGCAAAGTCGATGTCGCCCTGACGCCAGACGCGCCACCGGCCCTTGCCTGGCAGGATTGTTCGCTGGCAGGGGGCTGGGTGGGCTGCGCTGCTGCTGCCCCGGCGCTGCCGGCGCGGGGGCCGCGTCGCCTTCCTGCTGTCGCAGGTAGGGCACGCCGGTCTTCATCCACTCGGGGGCGGGCTCGCCCTTGAGGTAGTGGGCGAACCACTGGTTGATGCGGCGGTGGTAGTCGATCTGGTTCGGTCGCTTCGCGAGGGTGTGGTTCTCGCCCTCGTAGACGAGGAGGACGAGGTCCTTGCCGGCACGGCGTGCGGCGTTGTAGAGGACGATGCCTTGCTGCCAGTCGACGGCGCCGTCTTCGTCGCCGAACGCGACGAGCATGGGCGTGTCGAGGCGCTCGATGTGGAAGACGGGCGAGTTGGCCAGGTAGGCGTCCATGTCCTCCCAGGGGGGGACCTCCATGCGGCCCTGGTTGATCTCGAAGATGCGGGCGTCCGTGTCGCCGGTGTTCCAGAAGATGGACAGGTACATGCTGACGAGCTCGGTCAGTGGCGCGCCGGCGACGGACGCGGCGAAAATGTCGGTCTGGGTGGGCACGAAGGCGGCCTGGTACCCGCCCCAGGAGTGGCCGATGAGGCCGACCCGCTCCCGGTCGACCATGCCGGTGGCCAGGACCTTCTCGACGGCGGGAACGATCGCCTCGACGGCGGAGACGCCGGGCTGCCGGTCGCGGTAGACGATGTCGGGCTGGAACACGAAGTAGCCCTGGCTGGTCCAGACGGCGGGGTTGTAGGCGTTGCGCTCGCTGGGCACGGCGTAGCTGTGGACGGCCCATGACCGTGTCTCGTAGACGTAGGTGATCATGGGGTACTGCTTGCCGGGCTCCCAGCCGGCGGGGTAGAAGAGTGCGCCCTGGAGCCGCCGGCCGTGTGCGTTCTCGAACTCCACCAGCTCGGACCGGCCCCAGAGGTAATCTTCCTGGAACGGGTTGGTCCGGGTGACGCGCCTGCCCTCGGCGAGTCGGCCCCGGGACACGTAGTAGTCGGGCGAGACGTCGAACGACTCCACGGTGTAGGCGAAGACGTCGACGTGCGCCGCCCGGTCCAGGCGACCCACGGCGGCGTCCTGCCAGATCCGGCGCTCCGCAGGGCGGTCGAGGCGCGGGGCCACGGCGTAGCCGTTCCGCTTGGACCAACGGCCGGTGAGGTTGTAATACGCGGGCGCGGCGGGGTCGATGGCGCGCTGGTCGTCGGTCCAGCCGACCCGCATGTAGCGGTGCATGGTGCTGTCGGCATGGCCGCCGGTGAGGCGACGGCCGCCGGAGCCGTCGGGGCGGACCTCCCAGACATCGTAGGCGTCGTAGAGCAGCACGCTCCGGTCGCCCCGTGTCCAGCCGGCGTTGCCGAAGGGGGGCTTCTGCCGAATCGTGAAGTCGTTGTCCAGGTTCACGAAGACCGTCGGGATGTTGCCGGTGATGCTCCGGTCCTGGCCTTGCCGGACGTCGTAGACCCGATACTGGTCGTCGCGGAGGTAGAGGAGATAGCGCCCCCCCGGGCTCGCGCCGTGGAAGTGCTCGACCCGTTCAATGGCCAGGGTCCGCTCGCCGGTGCGGGTATCGATGACGTACACGTCCACGTACTCGGGGCCGAACATGCGATCCCGCTCGTGGGGCGTACGATCGAGGCCGATGGCGAGCCGGTCCTCACCCACGCGGCGGACCTCGTCGAGCGAGTCATCGCCGAGCTGGACGAATCGGTCCAGGTCCAGGTGCCACACGGCCAGGTGGCTATGCTGCCGATCGCGCGGGGCGGTGATCTTCTGGCGAGGGATGATGTCCACGTCCCGGGCGTGCCACACCTCGACGCCGGCCTGCTCCGGATCGGACCCGGGAACGGTGTCCTCACCCGGCTCGTCGACGGGCGGCCATGCCCGGATTCCGAAGAAGATCGCGCGCCCGTCGTCGGAGAAGGCGGGCTCACGGACCTCGTCGACGCGAGTGCCGGCTGGGAAGTCGGTCCGTGGGCCGGGATCGAACTTCTGGTGTCGGGTCCTTCCCTCGAGGTCCTGCCACACGAGCACGGCGTGGCTCTGCCCCTCGCGGCCGTCGTCGTCGATGGAGCGGAGGACCACCAGGTCGTCCGAGTCGGCGCGCCAGCGGAGCGACCGGTAATCGGCCTCGGCAGAGTCGAGGACCCGGAGCACGCCTGTGTGGGGGTTCCAGACGCGAACACCGTTGCCCGCCTTGCGGGCCGCATCGACCGTCATGGCCAGCAGCCGACCGCCCTCCTGCCAGGCGAAGGAGCCCACGTTGCCGAAGTTGGTATCGGTCCCCTCGCGGAGGTCCCGGACGACCAGGTCCGAGCCACCAGCGGCGCCCGCCGGACGGCCACCGGGCGGCACGTAACGGCGCATGGCGAGGAAGCGGCCGTCGTGGCTGAAGCCATGGCCGGCCACACCCGCGATGATGGCGGTGTCGCCGCGGAGCAGGTCGAAGACGCCGAGCCTGGGGTCGACGGGGGAGTCCCGCGCCTCCGCCGCCTCTCGTTCCTCACGGGACACGCCGAGGAAGTATGAGAGCCAGCGTCCGTCGTGGGAAAACGTGGGCCCGGACGCGTGCTCGAGCACGACCACCGAGTCGGAATCGAGCCGGTGCAACCGGAGCTCGCTGTCGCCATCGACGCGTGAGACGGGCACCACGAGCCAGGACCCGTCCGGCGCGAGGGTGGCCCAGCCGAGCGACTCCCATTGCCCGAACTCGTCCGGCGTCAGCAGCCCGGGCGGGCGGACGCTGTCGGCCGCGGCGATGGCCTCTGCGGGCGCCCCCTCGGGGATGGTGTCGGCGGGAACGCCGACCTGGGCGGCCAGGCGTGACTCGGGCAGCGCCAGCCGGGGGCCGGCCAGCACCGGTCCGGCCAGCAGGAGAGCCAGCAGGGCCAGAGCCAGCCGGGCGGGGATGACGACTACGGTGCTCATCGATATTCGGCTCTTGCTCCGGGGAGCGTCTCAGCGCGGTCCGTACCGAGAAACGTACCGCCCCGGGCGCCGGAGGGTCCACCCGCGTGCCGGTTCCGGTGCGTGCTGGACGGTTGCTTGACGGGGGACCGGGGGCCAGCCACCCTAAGGGAAACCGGAGCGTGGACGAGGGATCGGAGGTGCAGACGTGCCCCTGTACGAGTACGCGTGCCGCGGGTGTGGCACACAGGTCGAGCTGATGCGGAAGGCGGCGGAACGCCTCACCGGGCCGGAATGTCCGGCGTGCGGCCGGCCGATGGCGCTCACCATGAGCTCGCCCGGGATGGTGGGGTCGAGCGGCGGTCGCGTG
>CAYXJH010000396.1:0-3356 GCA_964465415.1 uncultured Gemmatimonadaceae bacterium | reverse complement strand
ACGTTCATCGACGCGATGGGGCGCTTCCACGACCGCGCGCCCAGGGACCGCACGGCCACCTCGGCGGATGGGACCACCATCGCGTACTGGGAGAGCGGGGACGGCCCGCCGCTGCTCCTGATCCACGGCGCCACCGCCGACCACAACACCACGTGGCGGGGGGTCCGCGAGGGGCTGGAGGACCACTTCACGCTGTACGCCATGGACCGGCGCGGTCGGGGCGGGAGCGGCGACGGGCCCCAATACCATTACCGGCGCGAGGCGGAGGACGTAGCCGCCGTCGTCGAGGCCATTGGTGAGCCCGTCGACGTCCTGGGCCACTCGTTCGGGGCGTTTGTCGCCCTCGAGGCCGCGCGCCTCACGCCCGGGATCCGCCGGCTGATCCTCTACGAGGGAGTCCCGCTGCGTGGCGCCGATGAGTACCGGCCGGAGGTCCAGGAGCGGCTGGCCAGGCTGCTGGAGGCCGGCGACCACGAGGGGCTGCTCCTGGCGCTGTACCGGGACGTCGTGGGCATGCCACAGGGGGAGATCGAGATGCTTCGGAGTCAGGGAGAGGCGTGGGCACGACGCGTCGCCAACGCGCCCGCCATGCCGCGGGAGCTGGCCGCGACCAGGGACTACGTCTTCGAGCCCGGGCGATACGCCGACGTGCGTGCGACCATCTTCCTGATGGTGGGGGCCGCGAGCCCGGAGCGGGAGTTGCGGAACGCCCGCGCCATCGCCGACGCGCTCCCCGGCGCCCGGATCGCCACCCTGTCCGGCCAGCAGCACGTGGCCATGTACACGGACCCCGCGGGGTTCGTGGCGGAGGTGGTACGGCTCATGGAACGTAGGTAGGGGACATGGTCAGGGACATCGTGGACGGGGGCGACGAGTTTTCGGCGTTCGAGCTCGCGGGGTGGCGTACCGTGGCGGATGCGTACGATGCGGGGTTCGCGGCGCTCACGAGCCAGGCGGCCGGTGCCCTGCTGGACGCGGCCGGGGTCACGGCCGGCACGAGAGTGCTGGATGTGGCAACGGGGCCCGGGTACGTCGCCGGCGAGGCTGCTCGCCGGGGAGCCCGCGTCGTCGGCATCGACTTCTCGCCGGCGATGATCGAGCGCGCCCGGCAGCGTGTGCCGGAGGCAACATTCCGGGTCGGCGATGCCGAAGCGCTGCCCTTCGAAGACGCCGCCTTCGACGCCGTGGTCATGAGCTTCGGGCTCCTTCACCTGGGGCGGCCGGAGCGGGCGGTCGCAGAGGCCACGCGCGTTCTGCGTCCCCACGGTCGCTTCGCGTTCACGGCCTGGGCTCCGCCGGAGGAGGCCGTTGGCTTCGGCATCGTCCTGCGCGCGGTCGCCGCTCATGGCGAGCCCGACGTGCCGCTCCCCGAAGGCCCTCCGTTCTTCCGGTTCAGCGACCCCGACGAGTGCCACCGCCTGCTGACACGGGCGGGCCTCGTGCGCCCGACGGTGGGCCGCGTGCCCCTGACCTGGCGTCTCGACCACCCCGACGACCTCTTCCGAATCATCCTGGAAGGTACCGTCCGCACCGCGGCGCTCCTCCACGCGCAGGCGCCCGCCAGCCTCGATGCCATTCGCACCGCCGTGGGCCGGGAAGCCAGCGAGCATATGCGCGACGGGGTGGTGGAGATCGCGATGCCGGCGGTCCTCGCCACCGCTGCGGGACCTGGGCCGTCCCTCGAATCCTCGACCCATCCCACGCGCCCCGATGCCTGATACCCCGGGGCGGACGATCGCCATCCGGCTCGCTTCCGAGCGCGACGCCGCTGCCGTGCTGGAGATCTATTCGCCCGTCGTGGCCCGGACCGCAACGTCATTCGAGCTGGATCCCCCCGATGTCGCGGAGATGGGCAGGCGGATCCGTGAGACCGTGGTCCGTACGCCGTGGCTGGTCTGTCTCACCGACCGGGACGTCATCGGCTACGCGTATGCGAACCGTTTCCGGGAGCGGCCTGCGTACCAGTGGACCGTGGAGGTCTCCGTCTACGTCCGGCCCGGAGCCCTCCGGTCCGGGGTGGGGCGGGCGCTGTATACGTCTCTGTTCGAGGTTCTTCGGCTCCAGGGATTCCGCACCGCGGTGGCGGGCATGACGCTCCCGAACCCCGGGAGCGAGGGGTTGCACCGCGCCATGGGGTTCCGGGATATCGGAGTGTTCCGGAACGTCGGCTACAAGATGGGCGCGTGGCACGATGTGGCGTGGATGGAGCTGGCGCTCCTGCCTCACATCGTCGAGCCGTCCGCGCCGCTACCGCTCCAACGGATCCTGGACCACCCGGGGCTGCGGGCGGCGCTCGCTGCCGGTGTGCCGCTGGTTACCCCTTGCGGATCTAGGGGTCTTCCTCCATCCTTCCCTTGACTGATCTAGGGGAAACAGCCGCTGGAGGGATCCGTGTTCGCCAAGGATGGGGGGCTGCTGCAAGGGACCGTGGAGTTGCTTGTACTGAAGACGCTGTCGTGGGGGCCCATGCACGGGTACGGCATCGCGAGCTGGATCGAGACGGTGACGGACGACGTGCTTAAGGTGGAGGAAGGGTCGCTGTACCCGGCGCTGTACCGGATGGCGCGGAAGGGGTGGATCCAGGGGGAGTGGGGGGTGTCGGACAACAACCGTCGAGCGAAGTACTACCGTCTGACGGCGGAAGGTCGGCGCCAGCTGACGGCACAGGCCCAGGGCTGGGAGCGTCTGGCGGAGGCGGTGACACGAGCAGTGACGGCCACCCAGGCGCCGGCCTGGGCCCGTTGATCATGGGGGAGCGATTCGGCGACCGGTTGTCACGGCTCCTGCGCCGGAGCCCGGGCCCCGAGGTGGACGAGGAGCTGGCGTTCCATCTCGAGATGCGGACCCGGGACTACGAGGCCCGGGGCCTGGACGCGCAGGCGGCGCGGCGAGCCGCGTCGGACCGGCTGGGCGACCTGTCCTCTATCCGATCGGAGTGCACATCGCTGCTGGCGTCGGAGCGTCGGGCGGCAGCGCGGCGTGAGCGTCTGGGGATCTCCTGGCTCGACCTGAAGCTGGGGCTGCGTATGCTCCGGAAGCACCCCACCATTACGGTGGTCGGTGGCCTGTCCATGGCGTTCGCCATCTGGGCGGGCGCGGGCGCGTTCGAGTTCGGCCGGCAAGTATTGCACCCGGCCCTCCCGCTCCCCGGCGGGGAGCGCGTGGTCGGCATCGTTCTCATGGACGCGGAGAGAAGCGGCCCGGAGCGGAGGGTCGCGCACGACTTCCGGACCTGGCGCGGTAGCATCCGCGCCATCGAATCGCTGGGCGCGTTCCGTGACGGCAGCGTCACCCTGATCACGGACGATGGCGCCGCCGAGCCGGTCGAGGTGGCGCGCATGACGGCCACCGGGTTC
>CAYXJH010000395.1:0-3357 GCA_964465415.1 uncultured Gemmatimonadaceae bacterium | reverse complement strand
TGGCGGGCCGCGGAGGCGGTGGCGGCGGGCGCCCACGGCGTTGCCGTGTTGAGCGGCGTGTGGGACGCGGACGAACCGGAGGTCGCGGTGGCCCTGTACCTGGAAGCAATGAGGGCAGTCCAATGAGCAACGAAACGATCGATGTGACGGTGAACGGCGAGGCCCGGCAGGTCGGCGCCGGCCAGACGGTGCGCGCGTACCTCGAGTCCCTGGGCCTCCACCCTGGCCTGGTGGTGGTGGAGCGGAACCGGGAGATCCTCGAGCGGGAGCGGTACGACGACGTTAGGGTCGAGCCTGGCGATGTGCTGGAGCTCGTGCACTTCGTTGGCGGTGGGTGACGAGGGGTCGGCGCGGCGCGTCGAACACTGACCAAATCCATAACCAGAGACGTTCATGACTGATACGACAGCGACGACGACCACGATGACCGACGCCCCGCTCGTGATCGCGGGACGGGAGTTCCGATCCCGGCTCATTGTCGGCACGGGGAAGTATTCGTCGAACGAGGAGATGGTGGAGGCCATCGAGGCTTCCGGCGCGGACATGGTGACGGTGGCGGTTCGCAGGGTCGACCTGGACCGGACGAAGGAACAGGGCGTCCTGTACCACCTGGATCCGGAACGGTACTTCCTGCTGCCCAACACTGCGGGTTGCTACACGGCGGAGGATGCGATCCGGTACGCGCGGCTGGGCCGAGCGGCGGGGATGAGCGACTTCGTGAAGCTCGAGGTGATCGGCGACGAGCGGACGCTCCTGCCCGACGTGCAGGGCACGCTGGAAGCGGCCAAGGTCCTGGTGGACGAAGGGTTCAGGGTGCTGGCCTACACGAACGAGGACGTGGTCGCCGCGCTGCGCCTCGAGGACGTGGGGTGCGCCGCCGTGATGCCGCTGGCGAGCCCGATCGGTAGCGGCCTGGGCCTGGTCAACCCGTACTATGTGCGGGAGATCAAGAGCCGGCTCCAGGTGCCCGTCATCGTGGACGCGGGGGTGGGCACCGCCTCTGACGCGTGCGTCACCATGGAGCAGGGGGTGGACGGCATCCTCATGAACACCGCGCTGGCGGCGGCGCAGAAGCCGGCTGCCATGGGCCGTGCCATGAAGCTGGCCGTGGAGGCGGGCCGGCTCGCCTACCTGGCGGGTCGAATGCCGAAGCGCGAATGGGCCGTCCCATCGTCGCCCACCACCGGCATGGTGGAGTAGGCGGGCCCGGGCCGACGACGTCAGCGCTTGCGGGCGGACACGCCCAGCGCCTCCGGCTCCCGCGTGGCGCCGGAGAACCCGATGTCGGTCAGGCGCTGGGCGACGCGGCCCGGGAGGTCCTGCCTCCGGTGCCGGCTGCCCGGGTCACCGGTGTAGTGGAACATCCGACCCCCCGGACGGAGCACCCGGAGCAGCTGGCCGTAGAACCGGTCGCCGTACAGGTCGCCGGCCAAGGCCAGGGTGGGCGGGTCGTGGACGATGAAGTCGAAGGCGCCATCCGGCAGCTGCTCGATCGCTTCGGCGACATCCTCGTTGCGGACCTCCATGCCACCGGACTCTTCGAACAGCGGCGCCGAGTAAGGGTTGATCCGCGCCATCTCAAGGACGTTCGGGTCGATCTCGAACACCGTCACGCGCTCGGCGGTTCGAGCCGCCATGATCGCCGAGTATCCCAGCCCGCAGCAGGTTTCCAGCCCGTGGCCCCGTACCGGGCCGATCGTCGCGATCTTGGACTCGGCGTCTGCCCGCGGGTCCGTGTCCTTGATCCGGTGCATGAGGATCCCGGAGATCTCGAGGGCCGGCCAGCCGGCCGTGGCCCGCAGCGTGTAGACCTTGCCGGTCTCGGCGGAGAACCACGTCACCTTCTCGATCGCATCGTTCAGGACCGCGAAGACGGAGCCCGGCTGAGTCACGACCTCCCGTAGCTCGGAGCCGGCCAGGGTCTGACCGTCGGGAAACCGGACGATGCCCTGGTCGATCGCCAGCGACGAGGCGGTCAGGCCGAGGTCCAGGGATGCGCGGACGCCCGCCGCGTCGGCGGCCATGGCGTCCAGGATCGTGGCGGCCGCCGTCCGCGACAGCAGGATCATTGCGTCAGCGTGTCGAAGGCGAGCGGGAGGAGCTCGTCGAGCGTCGCGACCGTGACCTCCTCGGTGCCTGGCGTCGTCATGACGACGCGTGTGGCGGTACCGGCCGCGCTGGCCATCTCGTAGAGCACCTGGCGGCAAGCCCCGCACGGGGAGACCACCCGATCCGGCCGGAGCCCGGAGCCGGTGGCGGCGATCGCGACGGCAGGGAAGGCGCGGTGGCCCATGGCGTTGGCGCGGCCCACGGCCAACCGTTCCGCACAGATCGTGGAGCCGTACGCCGCGTTCTCGACGTTGGAAGCGGTCACGATCTGGCCGTCGCTCGTCCGCAGCGCGGCGCCGACGCGGGCCTCCGAGTAGGGGGCGTAGGCGAACGCCGCCGCATCACGCGCGGCGTCCACCAGCTCCCGGTCCGGTCCGTCGAGATCATCGTATCGGAGCGCCTTCACCGTTCGCCTCTCATCGCGGGTTTCCCGTGGCCTGCCTTCCATAGTATCATTCTACGGCTCGAATCGACGTGGAGGGACCGGACCTAAATTGCACGACCACAGCACGCTACGCGAGGATGCGATCCACGGGTGCAGCGGGGGGAGGTGCGAGCATGCTGGGTGACTCGCTGCGGCGGCGTCGCCCGGCCGGGCGACGCGGGCCCGCAGCCGACGACTCGCCCGACGCGGACGGCCCGGCCTCGATGGCCGGGCCGGGCCGGCCGCGCCCTCGCCCGACGCGTGACGGCCCGGACGAGGGCGGCTGGCGCCGCGGCCTGGTCTGGGCTCGCTGGCTTGGCATCGGCGTGCTGGTCCTGGCCGGGAGCTTCATCGTGGGGTACCTGCTGGCAAGCCAGTTCCTCTTTCCCCGTCCCGAGACGGCCGGGACCGGGATACCGGTCCCCAGCCTTTACGGGATGGACGTGGAGGAGGCGGCTCGGGTCCTGGACGGCTTGGGCCTCGAAGTGGGACCGGTCACGCAGCTGGCGAGCGAGCGGACCGCCGCCGGACGGGTGCTGGCACAGGATCCCGTCCCGGAGCAGCAGCTGCGACCTGGCGCCGCCGTGTCGCTGGCGGTCAGCTCGGGTCCACCCGAAGCCCGTGTCCCGCCGCTGACCGGGCTGGGCGCGGCCACCGCTCGTGACCTGCTCGAGACTGCCGGCTTCGACGTCGAGGTCCAGCAGGTGCGCACCGGGGTGGTCCCCACCGGTACGGTGGTCCGGACCGAGCCGGAGGCGGGTGCGATGGCGCGCCTGCCGGCCTCCGTCACGGTCGTCGTCAACGCCGGCCCCCCGGAGCCGGAG
>CAYXJH010000394.1:0-3364 GCA_964465415.1 uncultured Gemmatimonadaceae bacterium | reverse complement strand
GCCCGTGCCGCCTGGACACGCGCCATAGACCGGCTGGAAGGCGAGGCGCACGGCATCACGGACGTGCAGGCCGACGCGCTCCGGGCCACCGCGCTCCTGCACCTGGACCGCCTGGACGCCGCGGAGGAGGCGGTCCTTGCGCTCGTCTCCCGGGGCTACCGGTCCACCGAGATGATCACCCTCGCCCGCGACAAGGGCGTGCTGCGTTGATGGACGCAGGGCATGTTGGATCCAACTACAGGAGCGAAACCATGGCGACGAACAAGGGCACCATCACGGTCACACTGAACCCCGGGCAGAACGGCCTGAACCTGTCTCGACAGGGCGGAGGAAGCATCGACATCACGGTGCACAAGGCGGACGTGCCCGCCGAGATCACGTTCAGCGCCGGGCCGGGGCTGTACTTCAAGCACGACTCCTTCAGCGTCAGCCCGGTCCCGCCCGACGGGGATTTCACGTGGACACCCACGGGCGATGACCGGGCCACCTCGCTGGTCGTGACCGACAACGACACGGACACGGTGGAAACCACCTACGAATACACGGTCTGCGCCTACAGGGCCTCGGATAACTCGAAATTCTGCTCGGACCCTGAGATCATCAACAAGGTACCCTAGAATGAGTGAGCTCCATGCCCGCGCCGGCGCCATGCGCTCGGTGCTCGACCCGCGGCAGGCGGAGATCCGGCGCGTGCTGGCGGAAACGGTGGCGCCATCGGCACTGCCGCCCGTCCGGGCCACCGTCATCGACCCGGACGTGACGGTGGCCCAGCTCCTCAACCACGCCAGCGGCCCGCTGCCCATCAAGGTGGAGGTGGAGACCCATGGCGGGACGCTGCTCCTCTTCGTCTCCGGCACGGGCCGGGTGGGCCAGTTCGAGGGCGGGTACGGCTACCCCCTCGGCGTGGCGGTCCACGTGGACGGCCGCCACGCGGGCCAGGCCACGATCCTGGCGCTCACGGCGGATCGCCAGGCGTTCGCCAACCTCATCGTGGTGAACGACCTCGACTGGGGTCGGCACGACCTGACCATCGAGAGCTTCAAGGGCGTGATGGCGGCGGACGAGACGGACGTGTTCAACCTCACCGTCCTCGAGATATGAGACGAGCCGCGCCAACCGGAAGCTCGTCCCCATCACGTCCTGCCCTCCTCCTGGCCCTGGTCGCGTCGCTATCGACGGCCTGCTCCACAGCTCCGCTTGGCGAGCCGCCGACGGTGCAGGCCGGAGCATTGGAGCCCCGTGTCGTCTTCAACGACAACGTCGAGCCGGCCGGCGAGGTGCGGGACGGTGAGCTGCATCTCCGCCTCGAGGTCCGGCAGGCCGAGTGGTTCCTGCTGGGCGACGACCGAAACCCGGGCCACGTCCTGGCGTTCGCCGAGCCCGGCGGGCCGCCGCGGATCCCCGGGCCCATGATCCGGGTTCCGGTGGGCACGCGCGTCCGGGTAACGGTCCACAATCCCCTGGACTCGACGCTGGTGGTCCACGGGCTGTCGGCCCGGCGTCAGGCGGCGCTCGACTCCGTCGTCGTCCCGGGCGGCGCCACGACCGAGGCCCGGTTCGTCGCCGACGCCGTCGGCACCTACTACTACTGGGGCACGACGACCGGCGCGCCGCTGAACCGGCGGGTGTTCGAGGACAGCCAGCTGGGCGGCGCGCTCATCGTTGATCCGCCCGGGGGCAGCCCGCCCGACCGGGTGCTGGTTATGGGGATCTGGCTGGACGGGCGTGACGAGGACGGGAATCCCGACTTCAACTGGGAGTACCTGGTGATCAACGGCCGCCCCTGGCCGCACACCGAGCGGATGACGTATGCGCTCGGGGACAGCATCCGCTGGCGGATCATCAACGCGTCGTTCGATGTCCACCCCATGCACCTGCACGGGTTCTACTACCGGGTTGACGCCCGGGGCGACCTGGCCCGGGACAGCATCTTCTGGCCGGCGGAGCGGCGGATGGCGGTGACGGAGCGGCTGCTCCCGGGCCGGACCATGAGCATGGTCTGGTCGCCGGACCGGCCCGGCGGCTGGCTCTTCCACTGTCATCTCAGCTTCCACGTCCTGCCGAATCCCGGGATCGGCGCGGGCCGCGAGAGCCCGGAGGCGCGCGAGGCGGCCGTCGAGGTCGGCCACCCCTTCCACGAGCCCCACAACCACGTGGAGGCGGGGATGGGCGGACTCATGCTGTTCACCGAGGTGACGGTCCCGGAGGGCTGGGAGCTGGACGAGCCTGCGCACCGGGAGCTGCGCCTGTTCGTGCAGTCGGACTCGACCGCGGACGCGCCGCGACGGTTTGCCTACGTGCTACAGGAGGACGAGCACGAGCCGGCGCCCGACTCGCTCCGGCTCCCCGGCTCCACCCTGGTGCTGCGACGGGGCGAGCCGACCAGCATTCGTGTGTTCAACCGCTCCACCGAGCCGACCCAGATCCACTGGCACGGCCTCGAGCTCCAGAGCTACTACGACGGCGTGGTTGGGATCGGCGGCCACCCGGGGATGCCCACACCCGCCATCATGCCGGGCGACAGCTTCGAGATGCGGATCACGCCGCCGCGGGCCGGCAGCTTCATGTACCACACGCACATGAACGACATCCGGCAGCAGGGCCACGGCCTGTACGGTCCCATCGTCATCCTCGAGCCGGACGAGGAGTGGGACCCGCGGAAGGACATCGTGCTGCTCGTGGGGAACCATCCGGAGCGGACCCCCGGCCAGGCCCCGTTCCGGCTCAACGGTCGCTCCGAGCACGAGCCGCTGGAGCTCACGGTCGACGAGACGTACCGCCTGCGGCTCATGAACATCACCCTCGCCGGGCCGAACCTGACCATGCGGCTGATCCGGGACGGCGCTCCCGATCGCTGGATTCCCCACGCGAAGGACGGGCACGACCTCCCGGCCCACCGGCGCGTTCCCGTCCCGGCAGACCAGCAGGTGAGCATCGGTGAGACCGCCGACTTCATCCTCGTGCCCCGGGCGCCGGGCGAGCTGGCGTTCGAGGTGCGGGCCGGGAACGAGCGGCTCGTGGCCTCCCAGCCGATCCGGGTGGTGCCCGCCCCTCTGGCGCGGGAGCCAAAGCGGTGATGCGATTGCTCCGGGAGCTCCGGCGCCGCAAGGTGTTCCGCGTGGCCGCGGTCTACGCGGCCGTTGCGTTCGTCGTGCTCCAGGCCGCCGACATCATGCTGCCCCGACTCGGCGTGCCCGAGTGGGCCATGAGCCTGATCGTGGTCCTGGTCGTCCTGGGCTTCCCCGTGGCCCTGGTCCTGGCCTGGGCGCTGGAGCTCACGCCCGACGGGGTCAGGGTGACGCCAGTCGCCCCCGCGGCGAGCCACGGGACGGAGCCGGGCCCGGCCCTCCTGGGCCGCCGCACC
>CAYXJH010000393.1:0-3365 GCA_964465415.1 uncultured Gemmatimonadaceae bacterium | reverse complement strand
CCACTGGGGCGCAGTACCTTCCGAAAAGCTCTATGGTCGCGGTAGGACTCGAACCTACGACCTCACGGATGTGAACCGTGCGCTCTAACCAACTGAGCTACGCGACCTGCTTCAATTCTAGTAGCTCCATCCGACCCCGAAGCGTCTGTCCTTCCCGGGCCGAAGTCTGTGAACGCGAAGGCGTTCGCAGAACTGAGCTACGCGACCTGCTTCAAATCCATCAGCCCTGCCCGACCCTGAAGCACTTCCTGATCCGGGCCGACTTCGTCCATACCCCCACGGGGAATCGAACCCCGGTCTCCTGGCTGAGAACCAGGTATCCTAGGCCACTAGACGATGGGGGCCAGGGCAGCCCGAAGTATAACGGCGACTTGTCGAGGGTCAACCCCGGAGGGGGGTGTGCCGAGGAGGCCCGAACGTGCCGGTTACGACCTCTTGCCCGCGCCGTCGTCCGTCGCGAGCTTGCCGCGGTGAGCAGCCCCGCGCACCATGGCCCCGATGGCCGATTTCGCAATCCCTGGCCACTGGGCCAGGACCCGCCCCCGGGCGGCCTGGCGGGGCTCCGCTGGACGTGGGAGCGGTTCCGCCATGGCGTGCCGCCGGACCCGTCGCCCGACCGGATCCCACGCGCCCAGCCGACCATTGCCCTGCCACGCCTGCCCGCCGACGCCGGTGAAGCGCGAGTCACGTGGATCGGCCATGCGACGTTCCTGGTCCAGGTCCCGGGCGCCAACATCTTGACTGATCCCATGTTCGGCGACCGCGCGTCGCCGTTCCGCCGGCTGGGGCCGCGACGGTTCGTGCCGCCCGGCCTTTCGGTGGACGCGCTACCGCCGATCGATGCCGTGGTGCTGTCGCACGACCATTACGACCACCTGGACGTGCCCAGCGTGGAGGCGCTTCGTGATCGGTTCGGCGAAAGGGTGACGTGGCTCACGCCGCTGGGCTACCGGTCGTGGTTCGCGGAGCGCGGCGTGCGCCGGGTGGTCGAGCTGGATTGGTGGGAGGAGGCGTCGCTCGAAGTGGCGGATGGCGCCGCCGTCCGGGCGACGGCCCTGCCCGCCCGCCACTGGACGCGCAGGGGATTGGGTGACACGCGGCGGCGATTGTGGTGCTCGTGGGGAGTGGCCTCATCCTCTCATCGGATCTATTTCGGCGGCGACAGCGGCTACGGCCCGGGGTTCGGGGAGATCGGCGCGATACATGGCCCGTTCGACCTGGCCCTGCTGCCCATCGGGGCGTACGAGCCGCGCTGGTTCATGGCGTCCAGCCACATGACCCCGGAGGAGGCTGTCCGGGCCGCGCTGGACGTGGGCGCGACGGACGTCGTGTGCGGGCATTGGGGCACGTTCCGGCTAACCGATGAGGATCCGCTCGAGCCGCCGGTCCGCATGCGGGCGGCCTGGGCTGCGCTGGGGCTGCCGCAGAGTCGCCTGCACGTTCCCGCAATCGGCCAGACCGTCCGACGGTCGGGGTAGTGAGGGCATGAGAGACGAGCGGGACATTGCGGCCCCGGGCGGGTGCCCACTGTGCTGGGCGACGGAGGTGTCGTCCTTCGCTCACGTCCATGGCCGCCTGTATCTCGACTGCCCGGAATGCGGCCTGATCCACCTCTCCCCGTCCGACCGGCTGAGCCCCGCCGCGGAGCGCGCCCACTACGGGACCCATGAAAACGACCCAACCGATCCTGGCTACCGGACGTTCCTCGCCCAGGTCGTCAACCCCCTCGTCGAGCGGCTTGAACCCGGGGCGGAGGGCCTCGACTTCGGCGCAGGGCCGGGACCCACGGTCTCGCTGATGCTGAAGGAGCGCGGCTTCAGCACATGGGTCTACGACCCCTTCTTCGCTCCCGACCCCGTCCCACTCGCCCGACGCTACGACTTCATCACGTGCACCGAGACCGTGGAGCACTTCTTCTTCCCCGCCGAGGAGTTCCGCCGACTGAATGGCCTGCTCCGGCCGGGCGGCTGGCTCGCGGTCATGACGGAAGTCGCCGATGACGCCCGACCGTTCGGTGAATGGCGCTACGCACGTGACCCGACGCACGCCTGCTTCTACCGGGCGAGGACGTTGGACTGGCTGGCGGCGAAGTTCGGTTGGCGGCTCGAGCGGCCCTCCCGGAACGTCGCGCTGTTCCGGAAACCGTGACACGAAACCCGAAACCCGAGACCCGAGACCCGAGACCCGCGCGCCTTGGCGATAGCCCTAAGGCTGTGGACAGGCCTAGCGGTGTCACACGTTTTTTTGTGTCTTGTGTCTCGTGTCACGCGTTTCGTGTCTCGTGTCTCGTGTCCGCGTCACGCGTCACGTGTCTCGCGTTTCGTGTCTCGCGTCACGGGTCCCGGGTCCCAGGTCTCGGGTCACGGGTCCTCTCGACGACCGCCCAGCCGAGCAAGGGAATCATGATCTCGTGGTGCCCGGTGATCTGGTAGCCGTGGCCACCGCCGGTGCGTGTGGGTCGCTCGACGACGTTCACGCGCGGCCGGTAGTGGGCGATCATGTCGAGGTCGACGGTGGTGAACGCGCGGGGCCGGCCGTCGTGCAGGTTCCGGCAGACGGTGAGCGCTTTCAGGAAGACCTCGGGCATCATGACTGCCGAGCCCAGGTTCAGCACGACCCCGCCGTCCAGTGTCTCGAGGGCGGCGGCCAGCCGGCGGAAGTCACGGTGGCTGGTGTTGCCGATGGCCGCGCCGTCGGCTGTCGGGTGCTGGTGGATGATCTCGGCGCCGATTGCGGCGTGGACGGTGAAGGGGATCTGGTGCCGGCGGGCCGCCAGGAGCAGCGACAGGTCGGGGCAGGCCGTCTCGGCTTGTTCGAGGGTCCGGGCCAGGGCTTCACCCATGCCCCAGCCCTGGGCGGCGCCGCGGGCGATGGCCTGGTTCATCTCCCGGCCCGTCTCCTCCGCCATGCCGAAGGTGCCCTCGGCGAGGCCTGCTTCCACGTCCTCGCTGGTGCTACCCCAGCGGGCCAGCTCGTAGTCGTGGATGACGGCGGATCCGTTGCTGGCCAGGTGGGTGATGACGCCGCGGCGGACCAGGTCGATGAGGACCGGTGTGACGCCGGTCTTCACGATGTGGCCGCCCATCATGCACACCACCGGGCGCCGGTCCCGTGCCGCGGCCGCGATGGCGTCGATGACGGCGGTGAAGCTGCGGGCCTGGAGGATGTCGGGCAGCGAGTCGAGAAACGAGCGGAAGGATTCTCCCCCGGTCGGGGGACGGGCAAAGTCGGCTGCTCGGACCTTGTCGGGGCGGCCACCGACCGGGACGGTCCGGACCTTCCGCAGGTCGACCTCCCGGTCGGGACCCGTCATCGCGTGGCGCCGGCCTTCCCGCTGCGGCCGCCGCGCCCCCGGCGGCCTCGAC
>CAYXJH010000392.1:0-3395 GCA_964465415.1 uncultured Gemmatimonadaceae bacterium | reverse complement strand
GTCTCGCGTCTCGCGTCTCCCCGCTACGCCTTCCCCTCCATCTCGTACTCGCGGAGGAACCCCTCGAAGAGGCGGAGGTGGCCTTCCTCGTCGCGCATGATGGCGATGACCATGTCCTGGGTCACATAGTCGAGGCCGTCGCAGTGCTCGATGATCCGGGAATAGTGTTCGATGGCGCCCTTCTCCGCCTCGATCACGCCCTTGATCACGTGGACGATATCGGTCTGACGGTCCGGCGGCTGAAGGAACGACTGCTCAGCCTTGAACTCCATGGACCCCGGGACGACACCCCACAGCTCCTTGATCCGCTGCGCGAACGACTGGGCGTGGCTCAGCTCCTCCTGCACGTCGCCCTCGAGCGCCTCGATGATCTCCTGGGCCCGTACGCCGTCCGGGTTGGTCGAGTTGGCGATATAGCTCATCACCGTCTCGATCTCCATCCAGTACGCTTTCTGGAGCATCCTGATGAGCTCCTCGCGCCCCTCCTTGTTATCCTCGGACAATACGCCGTGGTCCAGCGTGGGGACCCGCATGAGTGCCTCCGTTCGGTGGTTGGGTGCCGTGGACCGTCGCGTTGCGCTCCCGCTGCAACCGGCATACCGTCGAGCACGGCCGTGATCGCGGGCGGAAGGGCGAAACTCCGGCGCGCGGCCGGTGTACGCAGGTCGATGTCCGATCCGGCGGACATTCCAGCCGAACCGCAGCAAGGAGCAGGGGTGAGCAGGCTACGAATCCAACAGGCCGCGGCATCGGCGGTCCTCAGCGCGACGTTGGCCCTGACCGCCGGTCCGGCGACGGCTCAGGGTGCGGCATCCACGGATCGACTGGCGGACCTGATCCGCGAGCGGATCGAGACCGCAGCGCGCGGCGGATCCGCGATGATGGTGCTCGGGGATGAGCGGATCCACGCGGCATCCGAGCTCCCCACGTTCTACCGCGGACGAGACCACCAGCCCGCGTGGGTGAATGACCTGGGCCCGCGCGCCGTCGCCGACAGTCTGCTGTGGGCGGTGGAAGGCGCAGTGCTGGAAGGGCTGGAGTCGAACCACTACCACCTGGTCCGGATCCGGGACATCTACGCCGATGTCCGGCACGCGGAGCGGAGCGCTACCGAAGTGGACCAAGCCCGGCTCGCCGAGCTGGACCTGCTCATGACCGACGCCTTCCTCGTCCTCGCCGCGCACCTTTCCGCCGGCCGGGTCGACCCTACCACGATCCACCCCGAATGGACTGCATCACGGTCTGCGGTGGACGTGGTCGCAGAGCTGGACATGGCGCTGGCGACCGGGCGGGTCGCCGGTACACTCCACAAGCTGCTTCCGGTTCATCCAGGCTACGAGCGGCTGCGGGCCGCGCTGGCCGATCACCGGCGGGTGGCGGGCCAGGGCGGTTGGCCCATCCTGCCGGGAAGAACACTGGGCCCTGGCACGAAGGATCCTGCGGTTGCGCTGCTCAGGGCGCGACTCCGGATGAGCAAGGACCTGGCGCCGACGGTCCACGCCAAGGACGATCAGCTATACGATGACGAGGTCGAGGCCGCCGTCCGCCGTTTCCAGGCGCGCCACGCCATCGAGCCGGACGGCGTTGTCCGACTCGAGACCAGCGCGATGCTCAACATTCCCGTGGAGGATCGGATCCGACAGATCGAGCTGAACCTCGAACGTTGGCGATGGCTGCCACAGGACCTGGGCGACCGACACATCCGCGTCAACATCGCCGGCTTCGACATGCACGTCATGGAAGGCGATTCTGCCGTCTTCCGGAGCCGCGTCCTCGTTGGTCAGCGCTACCGCAGGACGCCCGTTTTCAGCGACCGCATGACGTATCTGGTCCTCAATCCGACCTGGACCATCCCGCCAGGGATCCTGGAGGAGGACAAGCTGCCGCTGATCCGGCGGGATCCGACCTACCTCCGGCGCAACAACATCACGGTGCTCGGGTCGGACGGACGCGCTGTCGACCCGTCTTCCGTCGACTTCAACCGGGTCACTGGCCGCACTGCCTATCGATTCCGCATGGATCCGGGCCCGGAGAACCCCCTGGGTCGGGTCAAGTTCATGTTCCCCAACGCGCATCACGTCTACCTGCACGACACGCCGGACCACGACGACTTCGACCGGCCGTGGGGCGCCGTCAGCTCCGGCTGCATCCGCGTCGAGGACTCCATGGCCTTGACCGAGTACCTCCTTGCGGGCGAGCAGGGCTGGGACCGGGCACGGATCGATGCCGCCCTCCAGACGCCCGGCGAGCGCACCGTCCGGCTACCCGAGGCGCTGCCGATCCACATCCTGTACTGGACCGCCTGGGTCGAGCCGGATGGAAGCGTGCACTTCCGGTCCGACATCTATGACCGGGATGACCCTCTGGACATGGCCCTGAGCGCGCCCCCGCCATCCGCCATCGCGGGACCGACCCCCTGATCCCAACGCCGCCGCGCCGGGCTTGACGCCACGTACTCGCTGACGTCACGCCCGGGCATCAACGAGCCCCCTTTCCAGACGAGCCCGCTTCCACCCGATTTACGCGCGCGCGCGCGCACGCGCGAACGGCACGCTCGTTGCACTCGTGCCCGGTAGAACGGGGACATTCTATACGAATTTCCATATCGGGAGCGGACTCAATGCTGAACCGGCGACGTGGGACCTGGCTCGTCGTGGCCACCGTCGTGATGGCCGGGTGCGGTGACCGGGAGCTTGCGACAGAGCATATTCGCGCGATGCTGGACGGCGCGGCGCCGGCTGCCATCGGCCGCGCGGACGCCCCGGTTCCAGACGCATCCTCGCCGGCTGCGTCGTCTGGCGATGGGGTAAGCGCGCGGGAGCGCGAGGGTGAACCGGCAATCGTTTCGTTGCCGAACGGGGACACCTTGCATGTCCGAGCGGCGGTGGCGGACTACTACCGGGCGCGGGCCTACGAGCCTGGGTGGACGGATCATCGGGCACTGAGCCGCTCGGGGTCGGAGCTCCTGGCCGCCATCGAGTCATTGGAGAACGACGGCCTCGACCCGGCACGATATCATCACGACACGGCGCGGGACATGGCGGAGGTGCTCGCGGCGCGGGATGCCGGTGACCGGAGGCTGGAGTATCTGGGAAGCCTGGACGTGTTGCTGGTGGAGGGCTTCGTCCGTGCGGCGATGGCTGTGGGGACCGGTGTGCTGGACCCGGAGCGTGTGGGGCTCTCGTGGCGCTTCGAGCGGGCGCAGGCCAGCGATAGCGTAGTGGTGGCGAAGCTGGCGGCCGGTGAGGAGCCGGCGGCGATCCTGGCGTCCCTGCGTCCGACGGCCCCGTACTACCATCGCCTGGCGGGCGCGCTGGAGGCGCTGCGAGCCGTCGAGGCGGCGGGTGGCTGGCCGGCGGTGTAGTCGACTTGATCAACCTCTGGTTCATCCCTAC
>CAYXJH010000391.1:0-3407 GCA_964465415.1 uncultured Gemmatimonadaceae bacterium | reverse complement strand
GCCTGGGCTGATGCAGGTCCAGGAGAGGGCTGACCGGGGGGCGTGGGATCATTCGATTCCACGCCCTCTCGGTCATCCGGGTCCCAGCGGAGGAGACGGTCGAGCGCGTGCCTTGCGCGGCGCCGACCTCCCACCGAAGTTGCCGACCACCCCATTCGGCCCATTCGGAACCCGGACCCCATGGCCCACTTCAACTCCCTGCGTCGGGAACTGCTCGCGGCGTTCGCCCTGATCTTTGCGGGCGCGCTCGCCGTGGCGATCATGGGCGTGGTCCTCCTGCTGCCCACCTTCGAGACGCCCGCCCGGGCGTTGATTTATCTCACGCTGCTCCTGGCCATCGACCTCCTGATCTTCTTCCAATTCGGACGCTGGCTGGTCCGCACCCGGATCCTGCACCCGCTCGATCGCATGGTCGACGAGGCGGAGGCGATCGCGGACGGTGACTACGGACGGCGCATCCCGGCCGCCGGGTCCGAGGAGATCGACCGGCTGGCCACGTCCATGAACCACATGGCCGAGCGGCTGATCAACCACCAGCGGGAGCTGGCGCAGAACGTGGAGTCGCTGGAGCGCACGAACCGGGACCTGACGGAGGCCCGGGACGAGCTCATCCGGTCGGAGAAGATGGCGTCGCTGGGCCAGATGGCGGCGGGTGTCGCTCACGAGGTCGGCAACCCGCTGGCCGCCATAATGGGCAACGTCGACCTGATGAAGCGAGGCGCAGAGGGCCGGATGCTGACGCTCGCGGAGGCTACACTCGAGCAGGTGCGTCGCATCGACCGGATCGTGAGTGGTCTTCTGGACTACGCCCGCGCCAGGGAGGCCAAGCTCCGGCCGATCGATGTGAACGCGGTCGCCCGGGAGACGCTCGCGCTCATGGATTCCCAGCCGCGGTTCGCCGGGGTGCGGGTGACGACACGGCTCGATGGCCGGCTCCCGGCCGTGGCCGCCGACGCGTACCAGCTCGAGCAGGTGCTCGTGAACCTGCTGCTGAACGCGGCCGATGCCACCGTGGGGCAGTCGGAGCGCGAGGTCCGGATCACGACCAGTCATTCCCGCTTCGAGGCCCCGGTCTACGTGCCCACTCGCCGCCGCGATGACCCGCCGGGCATCGACTATTCGCACCGCCGCAGGTTCAGCCGACCGGACCGGGTGCCTCGGCTGCACGTGTTCAGGACCGGCGACCATGTCGTCGAGATCCGCGTCGAGGACAACGGACCGGGTATCCAGTCGGGCCTCATCGACCGTATCTTCGAGCCGTTCATGACCACCAAGGAGCCGGGGAAGGGTACCGGGCTGGGTCTCGCCGTCTCCGCCCGCCTCATCGACGGGATGGACGGGACGATCCGGGCAGGCAATACTGAAGAGGGGGGAGCCGTGTTCACCATCCTGCTCCCCGGGTCCAGGGAACCAGCGGAGGCCGTGTCGCAATGAAGGTTCTGATCATCGATGATGAGCCGAGTCTGAGACAGACCGTCTCCATGATCCTGGGCGAGGAGGGGTACGAGGTCCTCCTCGCCAGCGACGGCAAGGAGGGCCTCGACAAAGCGCTCCAGCTCGAGCCCGACATGGTGATCACCGACGTGCGGATGCCCGGCATGCCGGGCCTCGAGTTCCTCGAGCGCTACCGTGCCGAACGCGGCGAGGCCCTGGTCATCGTCATGACGGCGTACGGGTCTACCGAACTGGCCATCGAGGCCATGAAGAAGGGGGCGTACGACTACATCCCCAAACCCTTCAGCGCGGACCAGCTCATCCTCACGCTCCGCAAGGCCCAGGAGCGCGAGGCCCTCCGCACGGAGGTCTCCCGGCTACGCGAAGAAGTCACGGTCGAGCGGCGCTTCAGCGGGATCATAGCGAAGTCGCCCGCCATGAAGAACGCAATCGACACCGCGACAAAGGTCGCCCGTTATCCCTCGCCCGTCCTGATCACCGGCGAGAGCGGCACGGGGAAGGAACTCATCGCCCGGCTCATCCACGACCAGAGTGACCGCGCCAACCAGGCCTTCATCGCCATCAACTGCGGCGCCATCCCCGAGAACCTGCTGGAGTCCGAGCTGTTCGGGTACGCCCGTGGCGCGTTCACCGGCGCGGACCGCGACAAGGTCGGGCTCTTCGAGGCGGCGTCGGGCGGTACGCTGTTCCTGGATGAGATCGGCGAGATGCCCGCGACGCTCCAGGTCAAGATCCTACGCGTCCTCCAGGAAGGCGAGGTCCGTCGGCTGGGCGAGAGCCGGAGCCGCAACGTGGACGCCCGCATCGTCGCCGCCACCAACCGCAGCCTCGAGGACGAGATTCGCTCCGGTAACTTCCGGAAAGACCTCTATTTCCGGATCGCCGTGGTGCCCATCCACCTGCCCCCGCTACGCCAGCGCTCCGAGGAGATCCCGCTCCTCGCCAAGCACTTCCTCGATCGCTTCAACCGGGTCCTGGGTCTCGACCTCGACGGGATCGAGCCCGAGGCGATGAAGATCCTTCTCGACTACTCGTTCACCGGCAACGTCCGCGAGCTGGAGAACGTCATCGAGCGGGCCATGGTGCTGGCCGAAGGCCCGCGCCTCGGCCTCGAAGACCTGCCGCACCACGTTCGCTCCCCCGTACGGGCCCTCGAGGATGTCGACCTCGGCGACGATGAGCTCTCCGTCAAGAAGCACGGCGCGATCCTCGAGCGGCGCCTCATACAGAAGGCCCTCGAGCGCACGGGCGGAAACCGTACCCGCGCCGCCGACCTCCTGGAGCTTTCCTCACGCGCCCTCCTGTACAAGATCAGGGACTACGAGCTGGAGTAGCGGGCGGGGCATTTTACATCGTCCCGTTCCACTATCGCGGTGCCCCGGTCGATCCGCGAATCTCGCGTCATGCAAAACGCGCGTGGCGTCACCCTGATCGAGCTGCTCGTGGTGCTCCTCATCCTCGGCGTCCTTCTCGGCGCCGGCCTGCCCCACGTCGCACGCTGGCGAGATACCGTCGCCGCGCATGCAGCCCGTGATGAGCTGGCCGCCCGGCTGGCCTGGACGCGCGTGGCCGCCGCGACGGGTGGTGGGGCGGCGCTGGTCCTGGATCTTCCGCGCGCATCCTACCGGATCGAGGTGGGTGATGGCAGGACAGTCCGCGAGGCGGACCTGGAGGCTCGCTTCGGGGTCACGGTTCAGGCCCAGGGGGCACAGGATTCCGTCGTGCTTCGGTACGACGCCCTGGGGATCGGCCGGATGACGGGTCGGGCGATCCAGGTTCGCCGTGGCAGGGCCGTGGCAGGCCTCACGGTTAGCCCGCACGGGAGGTTCCGCCGGTGGTGACCGGGCGACGGGGCCATTCCCTTGCCGAGCTGGTCGTTGCCCTCACGGTCCTGGGCGCCGGCATGGCCGGCACGATGGCGGTGGCCGTGGTCGGAGGCCGCAGAGCCGCCG
>CAYXJH010000390.1:0-3409 GCA_964465415.1 uncultured Gemmatimonadaceae bacterium | reverse complement strand
ATCGGAAGAGCACACGTCTGACTGGAGTTCAGCCGTGTGCTCTTCCGATCTCGGCCTGGACCAGGGGCTGGCCGCGGCGGAGACCCGGCTGGGCGACCGCCTCTCGGCGTACCACGGGCTGGTGCCCGCCGACCCCTACCTCGACCCGCTAGCCGGCCAGATCGTACTCTCGGCATCAAGGCTCGAAACCCTCGGGAAGTGCCCGCTCCAGTACTTCTATCGGTACGTGCTGGGCGTACGACCGGTCCGGGACCCCACATACGACCCGGAGCGGTGGCTGGACGCCCTGGAGCGGGGGGGCCTCCTCCACGAGGTCTACGAGCGTACGCTCGCAGAACGACCCCCCGACATGGATTACGCCAGCCCCGCTTTCATGGACCACGCGCTCGGGATCCTCGACGACGAGGTCAGCCGCACCCTCCAGCGCCTCCCCGGTCCGAACGACGCCGTCCTCCGAACGGAGCGGGCCGCGCTGGAAGCCGACGTGCGCTCGTTCGTCATCATGATCCGCGACGAGCGGCCGAGCGTCGTCCGGACCGAGCTGGCCTTCGGCCCGGACCCCGACTCCGACGGCGACGTACGGATTCCCGTGAGCGGGGGCAGCGACCTGCTCCGGCTTCGCGGACGGATCGATCGCCTGGATGCGCTCGCCGGCGGCGGGCTCAGGGTCGTGGACTACAAGACCGGAGCGGCGCGTGGCCACCGTCGGGACGACCCGTTCGACGGCGGGCGTCGCCTCCAGCATTACCTGTACACCTTGGCGGTGGAACATCTGCGCCCCGAGGATCGGGTGGCCGTGGCCGAGTACCACTTCCCCACCACCCGCGGCGAGAATCGTGTGGCCAGGTACCCACGGGCCGACCTCGAGCCGGGACGCGAGGTGCTCGGTGCCCTCCTCGGCATGGCCCGCGAGGGACGGTTCCTGGCCACCAATGACGCCCAGGACTGCCGCTTCTGCGATTTCGCGAACGTCTGCCGGGTCCGGTCGGGCGATTGGGGCACCACCACCTCGCCCCGGGCCGACTGGGCCCGCGACGTGGGAGGGGCGATCGCGGAGTACCAGCCGCTCGTTCGCCTTCGCGAGGCCGGTGGGGGTGGGTCATGATCCAGCACAGCTTCGACTTCGGGCCCGACTGGCCGCCGGCCGGTCCGCCGGAAGACGATCCGCCCGCCGATGATTCCCCGGCCTCAAACGAGGGCGGCTCGGCTCCGACCCCGGCAGGTGCGGACCCGGGCTGGGTCCCGCCGGACCAATCGGCCCGCGACCGGATCCGGAAGGACCTGGATGCCAACCTCCTGGTGGAAGCGGGGGCGGGGTCCGGAAAGACGACGTCCATGGTGGGTCGGATGGTCGCGCTCATCCGCGCGGGACGCGAGGTAGAGCGTATCGCGGCCGTCACCTTCACGCGGAAAGCGGCCGCGGAGCTACGCGAGCGGTTCCAGGAGGCCCTTGAAGCGGCCTATCGGGACGCGTCCGCCCAGGGGGACGAGGAAGCCCGTGCGCGGTTCGGCGCCGCGCTGGACGCCATCGACCGGTGCTTCCTCGGGACGATCCACGCGTTCTGCGCCAGGCTGCTGAGGGAGCGGCCGCTCGAGGCTCGCATCCCTCCGGAGTTCGCCGAGGTGTCGGAGGCGGACGAGAACCGCCTCCGGACCGAGAGCTGGACCCGGTTCCTGGAGAAGCTGGCGGGCCGGCAGGGGTCACGCCTGATGCGGGCGCTGGCCGAGCATGGGCTCCGGCCAGCGCTCCTGCACGGAGCCTTCCGCGAGGTGGCCGACAACCCGGACGTCCGCTTTCCGGCCCCTCCCGCGCCCGCGCCGAATGCCATCGAGGTCGCCGATGTTCGCCGTCGACTGGAGCGGCTCATGGACGCGTCCGAAAGCCTCCTTCCGGACGATGAGCATCCGAAAGGCCCGGACGACCTCCAGAGGAAGATCCGCTTCCTGCGCTTTCGTCGCTGGATCGTCGGCTGGGATCGGGACGTGGACTTCATGGTGGCGCTGGACGAGGCCGTTCAGGGCGGGAATGATGCCACCCTGAGCCGCTGGGCAGACGACCGGGAGACCAAGGCCGCGGTCAAGGCGCTCCGTCAGCAGTGGGACGATTTCTGCGCAGAGGGCGGACCGGCCCGACGCCTGCTCGAGAGCTGGTGGGCCCGCCGCTACCGCATCGCGATTCGCTTCGCCCGCGCCGCCGCTGCCTCCTATCGGGCGGACCGGCTCGCGCTGGGCAGGCTCACGTTCCAGGACCTCCTGGTTCAGGCCGCCAGCTTGCTCCGAGACCGTCCGGCCGCCCGGGCAGAGCTCGGGGAGCGGTACCGATGGCTGCTCGTGGACGAGTTCCAGGACACGGACCCTGTACAGGCGGAGATGCTGCTTCTCCTCGCCTCCGATCCGGCCAACGACCCGATCGACCCGCTCCGGACCGCTGACAGCGGTGGCGGCGAGTTGCGTCCGGCGCGACCGCTCTGGCTGCGCGTAACCCCGCGGGCGGGAGCGCTATTCGTCGTGGGGGATCCGAAGCAAAGCATCTACCGGTTCCGGCGCGCGGACATCGCCGTCTACAACCAGGCGAAACAGCGGTTCCGCCAGTTCGGCGACGTTCTCGAGCTGGTCACGAACTTCCGGTCACGACTCCCGATCGAGCAGCTCGTCAACCGCGTATTCGAGGACCGCTTTCCACCGGCGGAGACGCCGCACCAGGCCGCGTTCGCCCCCATGCGGGTGCGCCCGGCCCCGGCAATCCCGTCCGAGGGCGTGCACTGGTACCGCTTCGAGCCGGCACCGGGGCGTGGTCGCCTGAGCGGTGCGCGGATCGCAGGTACCGAGAGCCGACAGCTGGCCTCGTGGATCCGCGCCAGGATCGAGTGCTCGGAGCGGCGGCCCGGCGACTTCCTGGTCCTCACGACGCGCAAGGGGGAGCTCGCGACGTACGCACGTGCGCTCGAGGCCCAGGGCGTTCCCGTCCAGGTGACGGGGGCGGGGGTGGGGGCGGAGCTGGAGCTGACCGAGCTCGTGCTGCTCCTCCGCGCCCTGGCCGACCCGGACGACGCGATCCTCACGCTCGCCGTCCTGGAGGGCCTCCTCTTCGGACTCTCCCACGAGGACCTGCTCGCCCATGTGCGAGGCGGTGGACGGATCTCACTGGCCTGGCAGGCTCCGGATGCCACCGGCGCGGAGGCCGTGGCCCGTGGTCCGGTCGCCGACGCGCTCGATACGATGCGCTCGTTCTGGAGCATCGCCCGGCGCATGCCGGCCGACATCGCCGTTGCCACCATCGTGAACGAGCTGGGGATCCTGCCCTGGGCGGCCGCCGGCGAGCTGGGCTCGACGCGAGCGGGCGCCGTCGTCTATGCCATGGACGCCCTCCGCGCGGCGGTGTCTGCCGCAGACCCCGCTGATAGAATCG
>CAYXJH010000389.1:0-3441 GCA_964465415.1 uncultured Gemmatimonadaceae bacterium | reverse complement strand
CCGGAGCGGGGGAAGGAGTGGGAGATCGGGTTCGAGACCGTGGTGCTGGACCGGCTGAGCCTGGACTTCACCTATTTCAACAAGCGGACCACCGACCTCATCGTGAATCAGCCCGTGGCGCCGTCCACCGGCTTCTCGGGCACCGTGCCCCGCAACCTGGGCCGGGTGGACAACAGCGGGTTCGAGCTGACGGCGGGCTTCGACGCCGTGCAGGGTCGGCGGGTGGGCTGGCACATCAATGCCCACATCGCCGTCGGCGAGGACGAGATCCGGGACCTCGGGGGAGTGCCGGCCGCCCTGACCGCCTCGGGCGCCTCGAACCAGGTGGGCTACCCGATCGGCGGGTTCTGGAGCCGCCGGGTGGTGTCGGCGGACCTGGACCCGGCCACGGGACAGGTGGCCAACGTGATGTGCGACGGCGGGGGTGGGAGCGGGCCGGTTGCCTGCGCCGAGGCGCCCCTGGTGTTCCTCGGACCCGCGGTCCCGAAGAGGACGGGGGCCGTCGGCAACACCCTCTCCATCGGGAACAACCTGCGGCTGTACGCCCTGGTGGACTTCGCCTCGGGGCACCTGCGCTGGAACGTCGATGAGCAGCTGCGCTGCACCGGCCTCATCGGCGTCGCGCTGTGTGAGGTGAATTACTTCCCGGAGCGCTTCTCCCCCGTCCACGTGGCGCAGGCCAGAGGTGCCGCGTCGGCGCTGAATACGCTGGCGCACTACTACCAGGACGCCTCGTTCGTGAAGCTGCGGGAGGTGTCGCTGAGCTACAGCCTGCCGGCCGGCTTCATCCCCGGGACCTCCCGGGCTGCCATCACGCTTGCGGGTCGCGAGCTGGCGACCTGGACGGACTTCGCCGGGGTCGATCCGGAGAACACCGCGCAGGCCATCCTGCCACCCCTGTCCCGTCTCACCGCCACCATCAACATCGGGTTCTGATCCATGCGAAACCACTCGATCGCAGGCACGGCCCTGCTCGTTGCGGTCCTGGCGACGGGGTGCGGCGACATCACCAGCCTCAAGCAGTCCGACCCGGGGCAGATCGACGCTGCGGGCGTGTACCGGCCGGAGAACGCGCGTCTGCTGGTGAACGGCGTGTTGTCCGACTTCGAATGCGCATATTCCCGCGTCGTGACCGGGAGCGGCCTGCTGAGTGACGAGCTGGGGGCGGCCATCGCCCAGAGCCTGAGCTTCGATTTCGACCGCCGCACCCTCCTGCCCACCCACCCCTATTCGGCCGGGTGTGGCTTCGCGCAGTATCCAGGTATCTACACGTCCCTCTCCCGCGCCCGCGGCGCGGCCGACACCACCTACGCCCGGATGTCCGAATGGACCGCGGACGAGGTGCCGGAACGGGACACGTTCCTCGCCACGCTGGCGACCTACGGCGGCCTCAGCCTGTCCTTCCTCGGCGAGGTGATGTGCACCGCGGCCATCGATGCCGGCCCCGAGCTGAGCTCACAGGAAGTGTTCCAGGAGGCGCGCTCCCGGTTCGATGCCGCCGTCACCCACGCCACCGCGGCCGGCGACGACGCCCTTCTCAACCTGGCCCGCCTGGGCCGGGCGCGGATCCGTCTCAACCTCGGCGACCTCCCCGGGGCAGCCGAGGACGCCGCCACGATTCCGGCGGACTTTGCCATCATGACCACCCCGGACGCGGTCGACCAGCGGCTCCAGAACGTCGTCTACGTGCACATCACGCAGAGCTTCTTCGGCACCGTGGGCGAGGCCTATAGGAACGTGACGCTCGACGGGGAGCCCGATCCGCGCGTTCAGGTCACGGACGCCGAGCGGCTCGGGACCGCTGGGTCACCCATCTTCACTCCGGACAAGTACCCGGCCGTCACCACGCCCATCCCGGTGGCGAGGTACGCCGAGGCCCAGCTGATCCTGGCGGAAGCCCGAATCGCGGCCAACGACCTGGCCGGCGCCGCCGCGGCGATCAACGCGGCCCGCAACAGCGGCGGCCGTACCGGCATGCCCCAGTACGACGCGACGGGTCAGACGCAGGCGGAGGTGATGGCCCAGCTGGTGGAGGAGCGCCGGCGGGAGCTGTTCCTGGAAGGGCGCCGATTGTGGGACGTCCGGCGCCTCGATCTGCCCCTGGTGCCGGCGCCCGGCGAGCCGTACGCCATCGGCGGCGGCGAGTACGGAAGCCAGCGGTGCTTCCCCCTGCCGGACGTGGAGCGGAACAACAACCCGAACATCAACTGATTTCCCCTGCTTGCACGGCGGGCCGCGGCTCGTGGAGACGCGGCCCGCAGGGCATCCGATGTCCGGGCAAGCGCTACGGTGAGGCCGGGGCCTGGCGCTCGAACCAGATGTCGCGGGCGCGCACGTTGCCGGCGTGGAAACCGGTCACCCGGCCCTCCTCGTCCCGCTCGAATTCCACCCGTGCCACCGGGAGCGTGCCGGTGAATGTGTCTCCACCCGCGTGATCCAGTCGGGCCGGTGCGAAGCGACGGTGATGCATCACCAGGCGATCGTCCTCCACCTCCATTCGGTAGAACGTCTCCAGCTCCTCGCTGAAGTAGCGCCCGACGAACTCGGACAGATCGACTTCCTCGACGGTGTCCGCCAGTCGCGCCGCCCGGTGATCGCCCTCCTGGTGTAGCGTCAGCGCGTCCACATCACCTTCGTCGGTGCGGTGGAACGTCAGGCGGGCGTCCACCCCTTCCACCGCGAAGGTCGAGTCGGACGTCGGGCTCAGGGGGAGCTCCGGCTGGCCCGGCAGCTGAAGCTGAAGCGCGCCGTTGGTAACGGCGAGGCTCAGGATCACTCCCGGCGCCGCGGCCAGCTCGTAGCGTCCCGCGTATCGCTCGAGCAATCCGGCGGAGACGACGACGTCCGTCGCCGCCTCCGCCGCGTCAGCCACCGTGTCCTCGGCACGGCTCGCGTCGAAGTAGGCCTCGGCCACGATCCGGCCCACCGACCCCGGCATCGCGGCGTAATTGCTCAGGACCACGTACCCGGCGTCCAGCTCCGGGTAGTAGATGAACGTGGACCGATGGGCGATGTCCGAGCCGCCGTGCTGCCACCGCTTGTGCCCGCCGCCCTCGTCGATGAACAGGCCCAGGCCGTAGCCCGTCGTGTCTCCAGTCGTCAGGACGTAGGGCGTCGTCAGCTCACGGATCACCTCCTCGCCCCCCAGCTCGCCCGTGCCCAGGTTTCCCATCCACCGAGCCAGGTCGCCTACCGTCGTGTAGATCCCGCCCGCGCCCATCGACGCCGGGACATCCCGCACTTCCAGGAAGCCGCCCTCCCCGGGGACGTAGCCGACCGCGCTTCCCGGGACGATCTGGCCCGGGTTCGCCCGCACCACCGTGTGCTCCATCCCCAGCGGGCCGAACACCTCGTCGGCCATCCATTCGGGGAATGGACGACCCGTAACCCGCTCCACCACCAGCGTGAGCAGGCTGAACGCCGTGTTGTTGTAGTTGAACT
>CAYXJH010000388.1:0-3450 GCA_964465415.1 uncultured Gemmatimonadaceae bacterium | reverse complement strand
TGATGGCTTCGCGGTCCGCGGCCAGTTGGTCACGCAGGACCTTGATCGCGTCCTTGCGGCCGATCTGGATGTGCTCGGCCAGGTAGACCACACCCATGGCCCCCTCGCCGAGCTTCGCCAGCACGCGATAGCGCCCGGCGAGAACCGTGCCTTCCGCGAATCCCCCCTCCCGCTCCGAGTTCGCGCTCACTGGAAGCGCTGTCGCTCTTCCACCCCCGGCGGACAGCCGTCCGCCTGTCGGCGCCGGTCGTGGAAGCGGATGGGTCCGTCGTAGCGCCGGAGCCGGACGATCTCGAGCGGATATCCGGCGATCTCGAAGCGCTGGCAAGCCAGGATCACGCTAACGAACACGTTGAGCCGCTCCTCCATGCTCCCTTGTGGATTCATCTCCCGGGAGAGCGCCACGCTATCGACCCGGAGTTGGTCGTCGGAGGTGAGTCGCCCCGCGCCGGCCACGATCAGGTGCCCGCCCTCCGCCTCGAGCTGGAGCAGCCGCGGCCGCCCCTGCCCCGTGGTCGCCGTGGCGTCGACGATCCCCCGGAAGAGGGCGCCCGTCAGTGCGGCAAGGGCGGTCTCGGGAATCCCGTCGGCAAGGTCCGACGCCACGGGCACGCCGGCCTCCGCGTCCACGATCAACGCACCTCTCGC
This sequence comes from uncultured Gemmatimonadaceae bacterium, assembly GCA_964465415.1. Taxonomy (GTDB): domain Bacteria; phylum Gemmatimonadota; class Gemmatimonadetes; order Longimicrobiales; family RSA9; genus SLCC01. The sequence continues at coordinate 2,802 of CAYXJH010000388.1, read as the reverse complement.
ACCCGGGATGCTGGTGAGGCCGCGCGCCGCGGCCAGGAGCTCGTCCGTCATGCCGTCACCTCCAGGAACCTGCGGGCCAGCTCCCGGGCCCGCCCCGACAGCCTCATAACCCAGCCGGCTTGAGTGTCAGGTCGGGCGACGACCACGACCACGCCGTCACCGGCGAGTGGAGCGACGTGCAACATCGCCCCCTCCGCCTCCACCAGCAGTTCGCGCCACGCCCCCAGCCGGACCAGCGCCGCGGTGCGGTGCGCTTCACCGACCACGGCGTTGAGCGATCCGCCCAGGAGCGCCTGCACCGACCCGTCGCTCCCCTCGATCCCGCCCGCCAGGACGAGCCCCTGAGCATCCAGTACAAGCGCGCCCAGGAAACTGGGATCCGTCATGAGCGGCGCGAACAGGGAAGCCGGGTCGCCCGGCATCGCCCGGCGAATGGGTCGGTCGGCGTGGCGTAAGGCCGGCCACCCGACCCGTTCTGGTTCGGTTGACCGAGGCGCTGGATCGGGTGGGGCCGGCCCTCCGTTGACGACGCCGGCACTGTCCCGCCGCTCGAGCACCTCACGGGCATCGGCGATGGTCGGGTGCCCCGGCCTGGCGGTATCCGCGGTGTCCAGGCATCGCCGGGCCTCGTCGAGATCGTTTCGCTCGATGGCCAGCAAGCCGAGTCCCAGGGCTGCGTCGAAGTGGCAGGGCTCCAGGCGCAGGACGGTCTCCCATTCGTCGCGGGCCTGCTCGTGGTCGCCCTCCTCCACATGGATCATGGCCAGTAGCGAGTGGGCTGCCAGGTGCTCGGGACGGCGTTCGAGGCCGCGAAGCAACACTTCACGCGCCACGCTCCGGCGGCCCTGGCGCCGGTATGCCCGCGCCAACCGGACGAACGACGGTGCGCCCGGGTCTTCCGCGACTTCACGGCTCCATGTCTGCAGCTGGTCTGTGCTCATGCGGTAGGCGCCGATTCAATGGATCGTTGTAGTTCGTGCATGGCGGTCATGGCTCGCTCCACGTGCGTCCGGCGGTCCCCGGGCGGGGCCAGGCGGAGAAACGTCGTCCACGCGTCGGCGGCGCGGGCGATATCGCCCGACCTGGCAGTGGCGAGTCCGAGCTGATAATGGGCGTCCAACGACAGCGGGTCGAGGGCAACGGCCCGATCGAACGATTCGGCGGCCGCTCTGAGCCGGCCCTGGGCGGCAAGGGCGCGGCCCGCGATCAAGGGGAGTTCGGCCCGGTCGGGGTAGCTCTTCTGCAGCTCTCTCGCACCTCGCTCCGCACGCTCGAGCTGCCCGTCGAGGAACATCCTCTCGATCGCACCGATGGCGGCGGCATGATCGCCGTCGGCCTCCTCGGCACTCTTTTCCCGCACCTCGACCAGGCCCATGCTGACGAGGGCGTAGATGATCTTGGCCACATCGAATGTGCTGCGTCCCAGGTCGGCTGCGATATGGCGCAGGTCACGCTCCCCGTCGATCTCCGCCAGGACCTCCCACTCGCCCGGGCGCAGGTCGATGAGGGCGTGCGAGCCATCGCCGGTGGCGAGGGCCGGAACGCTGTCGGCGCTCGGCACCCGGGACTCGAGGCGCGCCCATTCATCAAGGCGCCGCGCACCCTCCATCAGGAGCGAATCGACCCGTACACGTACGGGGCCGTCCGGTGTGTCGTCGGTCTCTTCGAACCGGAAATAGCCTTCGTCCCAGGCGAGCAGGTCGAATACGGTTTCCTCGATCTGGAAGCGCAGCTGGCGGTCGAGCTCGGCACGATCGACGCTGCCCATCTCGACGAGGATCGCGCCGAGCCGCTGTTTCGGGTCCAGGCGCTGCAGCTCCAGAGCTCGTTCCAGCTCCCCGGCGGTCAGCCTCCCGTCCCGCAGCAGCTGTTGGCCGAGGAGGCGCATGGAGCGACGCCGGCTGGCGAACACCAACTCGCCATCCAGGACATGGACCACCGCCTCGTCCATCATCCGCTGGGAGCGGACGGTGAGCACCCCCGTCTTGCGAGCCAGGTCGAGCATCTGGAGCACGTCCTGGATCGCAAGCTCCCGGAGCGGTCCCTCGATGGCCATGTCAGCCCTCGGTCTCCGCTTCGATCCGGGCCAGCTCGGCGCGCGCAGCGGCGTGATCGGGATCGAGTCTCGAGGCCCGCCGCAGCGCCGCCACCCCCTGCTCCCGACGACCCATGGCGGACAGCCAGCAGCCCAGCTTGACCAATCCCTCCGTGTGGGTCGGATCCAGGACCAGGAAGTCGACCAACGTACGCAGCGCCTCCTCGCCCCGCCCTGACTGCCACAGGAGCGCCGCCAGTCCGAGGGCGCCGGGGGCGTAGCTCGGCAGCGTGGCCACCGCCCTGGCGTATTCGATCTCCGCCCCGTCGACGTGTCCCATCGCCCATAAGGTCGACGCAAGGCCCGTCCGGGCCGCGACCACGCCCGGGTTCCGCTCCAGCACGCGGCGGAACACGGTCTCCGCGTCTTCCGATCGGGCCACGCTGTTCAACGCATCACCGTAACCCACGAGCGTCGCCGGCCGTGGATCCACCGCTACCGCGCGCTCGTACGCAGCGACCGCATCGGTCGTATGACCGCTCTGGAGGAGCGCCTTGCCCAGAATCGCCGCGGCCCCTCCGACACCGGCTCGCTCGGCGGCTTCCGCGGCGAGCGCGGCATCATCAGTGCGGCCGAGCTCGAGCAGCGCCCGCGCCCGTCCCACCGCAGCGGCGGAATGACCCGGCTCCAGCTCGAGCACAGTGTCGAACCGTTCGAGCGCCTCGCCCGCGAGTCCGCCCTCGAGGAAGACTCGGCCCTGGAGCGTC
>CAYXJH010000387.1:0-3474 GCA_964465415.1 uncultured Gemmatimonadaceae bacterium | reverse complement strand
CGGGTGCGGACCGGTGGCTGGAGGTGCGCGTCGCCGACAACGGCTCCGGCTTGCCGCCGGGCGGAGCCGAGAGGATCTTCGAGCCCGATTTTACGACAAAGACGCGGGGCACCGGGCTCGGCCTCGCGCTCGTCCGCCAGGCGGTCGAGGCTGACGGCGGCACCATTGAGGCCGACCCGGCCGATGGGGGGGCGGTCTTCCGGATACGACTCCCTCTGGCTGCCGGGCCTGGTCACGCCGACCTCGAAAGGAACACGCATGAGACGACTGTTCGCTAGCCTGATCGTACTGGCCGGCGTGGGCTGTTCGCCCACCATGGGGGAGCCACCCCACATCAACATGCCCACCGTGGCATTTCGCGCCGAAACCGGCGCGAATCCGGATGCGGTCGGTGCCGCGATCCGGGAAGCGGGTCCCCGGATCGCCCTCGTGGCGGGGCCACCGGATGACGCTTGGTTCCAGGCCGTAGCCAGGGAAGCAGGCCTCTCCGGTGTGAGCGGCCCCGGCACCGTCGGCCCCGACCTCGGCATCGCGTTCATCGGGATGGAGCCCGTCGGTGACACGACCGTCGAGCTCAGCTACCCTGGCGGCACATTCCGCGTACACGACGCCCTGTACGATCTGGATCGGCGGCGCTTCATGGATCTGCTGGCCTTCCGGGTCGACGACGCGGCCGACGCCCGGGCGAAGATCAGCGCGTTGACCCAGTACATTGCCACCGACGTGTACCCCGGCGCGGCCGTGATCCTCGCGGTGGCCGTGCCCACGTCGGCCGTCGGCGACAGCGTCGCCCGCCAGCTGAGTCCCGCCTACCGGGGTGCCGGCCACTGTGGCGCGGCCGCCGACGACATCGCGGCCAGCGAGTTCCGGCTGTTCTTCGGGCCGGAGGCTCGCATGTTCTGCAGGAGCGCGGCGGTCACCGCGACTGCGGCCGGCGATCGGATACGGGCGGAGCTCGTTGCCGGCCGACGCTACTGAACCTGAGCCATGCCCTCCATCCTGATCGTCGACGACGAGGCGAATATCCGGCGGATGCTGCGAGGTCTGCTGGAGGCGGAGGGTTACGGCGTTTCCGAGGCGGAGGACGGCGGGTCCGGTGTGGAGCGGGCCGTGACCGAGGATCCGGACGCCGTGCTCCTGGACCTGGCCATGCCCCGCGTCGACGGGCTGACCGCGCTCCAGCGGCTGGGCGAGCGGAAGCCGCGACTCCCGGTGGTCATGATGAGCGGCCGCGCAACGCTGCAGGACGCTGTAGCCGCCACGCGGCTGGGCGCGTTCCAGTTCCTCGAGAAACCCCTCAGCCCGGAGGCCGTTCTCGCCACGGTCAAAGGTGCCGTCGAGCTGCGTCGCGCGCTGGACCAGGCGGACCCGCCCATCACCCCGGATGACATCGTGGGCGCGAGCGAAGCGATGGAGCGTGTGCGCGAGCGGATCGCCCAGGCTGCACCTACGGACGCCCGCGTGTTGATCAGCGGGGAGAGCGGCACAGGCAAGGAGCTGGTGGCCGCGGCGATCCACCACCTGTCCCGCCGTGCGCGGGGGCCTTTGGTCCGGGTGAACAGCGCCGCGATCCCGCGGGACCTCGTGGAATCGGAGATGTTCGGGCACGAGCGAGGCGCGTTCACGGGGGCAGTGGCGCGCCGCCGAGGCCGGTTCGAGCAGGCGGACGGCGGGACCCTGTTCCTCGACGAGGTCGCCGACCTGAGCCGTGACGCCCAGGCCAAGCTCCTCCGCACGCTGGAGTCCGGAGAGGTGCAGCGCGTGGGCGGGGGTAAGGTCATCAGGGTGGACGTGCGCGTTGTCGCCGCGACGAATGCAGACCTCCGTGCGGCGGCCGAGGCCGGGACCTTCCGCGAGGACCTCTTCTACCGTCTCAACGTGCTTCCCATCCGGATCCCACCGCTGCGCGATCGTCTCGAAGACCTGCCACTGCTGGTGTCCCACCTGATGGAGCGTCTGCGCGCCCGGGAGGGTATGAGCCCACCGGAGATCGAGCCTGGCGGGCTCGGCGTGATGCGCCGCTATCCGTGGCCGGGAAACGTCCGGGAGCTCGCGAACATCTGCGAACGACTGGCGATTCTGCACCCCGGTGCGATCGCGAGCGCCGACGAGGTCGAGACGCTGCTGCCGCGGATCGAGACCGATCCGGAATCATTGTCCGAAAAGCTCGACGCCCTCGAGCGACGGCAGATCGAAGCGGCTCTCGCCGTCGCGGGAGGAAGCGTCGCCGAGGCGGCCCGGAGCCTGAAAACGGACCGGGCCAATCTTTATCGACGAATGAACAGACTGGGGATTGAACGGTGAAACGTACTGCCTCGGCACTGCTGGCGTGGGCCATCGCCGTGCCGGCCATGGCCCAGGAGATTCGCACGCTGACGGACGAAGCCGCAGCGGCCGTTATCGCGTTCCACAATCATCCGGGGACGACCCAGCTCCAGGGCGAGACCCGGATCGCCCCCGGCACCGCCGTGGCTGGGAATCTGGTCTCCCTTGGCGGGCCTCTCATCGTTGCCGGCACGGTCACGGGCGATGTGGTGGTCATCAACGGAGACCTGCGCCTCCTGCCCGGCGCGCGCATAGAGGGCGCCGCCCGTATCGTGGGCGGACGTGTGGAAGGCGATACGGACTCCGTGGTCGGCGGATACGTCCTGTACCACGAGGCGCTTCGATTCCGCCGCGAAGGTGACAGGCTGATCGTCCACGATCCGGACCGCCCGCGCTGGCCCAGCGCCGGGTGGCCGACCTGGTTCGGACGGACCGACTTCATCGCGACGGTCGACGGCTCCTACAACAGGGTCGACGGGCTGCCCATCGCGTTTGGTCCCCGTCTCCAGCTGGGGCACTCGAACCCGACCGTGCTGGACGCGCGGATGGTCTATCGTACCCGGAGCGGGCTGCGCTTCCATCACGACGACTTCGGTCACGACGCGCGCATCGAGCAGTACCTGGGAGGCCACCGGGGGGCGATCCTGGGAGTAGGGCTGCACCGACTCGTAGGTCCGATCGAGGACGCCGGGCTGTCCGACCTGGAGAACTCCCTGGTGACATTCGTGCTCCACCATGATCATCGCGACCATTACGAGCGACAAGGCTGGAGCGCCTACCTGCGTTTCATTGGCGCGACCCGGCCGTACGACGTACGGATCGAGTACCGAGACGAGTCGCACCGGTCCATCGAGGCGGGGACGCCATGGTCCCTGCTCCGGAACGACAGTCCATGGAGGGCCCAGCCGCGCATCGCCGCGGGTGACCTCCGCTCCCTTCGAGGTTCATTCGATTGGGACACACGGAACGATCCCGTCGACCCGGCGGCGGGTTGGCTTGTGACCGTCGGCGTGGAACAGGGCCTGGGGGGTACGCTAAGCCAGGCCGATTCCGAGTTCACCGCGGTCGGATTCGACGCGCGGCGGTACCTCCGGCTTGGACCTCGGGGCCGGTTCGCCGTGCGCGCCACCGCGGCCGGCGCGCCTGACC
>CAYXJH010000386.1:0-3487 GCA_964465415.1 uncultured Gemmatimonadaceae bacterium | reverse complement strand
CTCGTGGCGGGGTGCGACGCCGCTACGGCCTGGTGCGCGCCGACAGCCTCGTACGCGTGGCGCCGGATGAGCACGAAGTAGCGGCTCGCCACCGCGTCCGCCGGGTCCTGCCACCGGTTCAAGACCGGCGCCGTCGGCAACCGCGCCACCAGGACGAGCCAGATGTGCGGCATGATGAGTCGCTCCCAGAACCCCTGCATCGTGAGGCGCGGGAAGACGCTGACCAGGTCCGCCCGCTCCCGCTCCAGCGCGGCTACGGCCCGGACCAGCAGGGTGCTCTCGTGCAGCGTTCCCGCATGGGTGAAGAGGATCTGATCGCCGCGCGCGGCCTCGAAGCCACGCCAGCACGCCCAGGCCGTCCTCTCCCACCCCGCCGGCGTCACACCCGCGTCGAGCAGCCGGACCCGGCCCGGCGCCCGGGACTCCAGCGCCGCCACGATCTCCCGTGTCCCGTCCCCGCTGTCCAGGTCAGCCACGATGATCTCATACGACGGGTAGTCCGTATCCAGCAGCGAGGCCAGGCAGGCGCCGATCCGTCGCGCGTCATCACGGGTTGGGACCACGATGGAAACCAGCGGCGGGTCCGGCGGGAGCCGGGCCGGGACCGCCGCGAGCCGCGGCCGTTGCCGCAGCAGGATCGGCAGCGCCACCACCGTCAGCAGCCAGGGAGCCGTCGCGAGGAATAGCGTCATCAGCGACACAAGCTATGGTCCTGCGCCGCCGCGTGCACCCTTGCCGCCGTCGCCGCGGTCCGTCTACGTTCGCCACCATGGATTGGAGCCGCTGGCGCGAAGAGTTCCCCATCCTCGAGCGCGCGACCTACCTCAATTCCTGCTCCCTCGGCGCGTTATCACGCCGCGGCCAGCAGAAGCTCGCCGACTTCCAGGAAGAGTGGAACACGTTCGGCGCGTCCGCCTGGTACGACACCTGGCTCGGCCGCCTCGCCGACCTGCGTGGCCGCGTCGCCGCCATGCTCGGCGCCGGCGAGGACGAGGTCGCGTTGGCCGCCTCGGTCTCCGCCGCCCTGTCCGTCATCGCCTCCGCCATCGACTTCCGCCACCGACCTCGCGTCGTGGTCGCCGACCTGGACTTCCCCACCATCGCCTACCAGTGGATGGTTCGGCCCGACGTGGAGGTCGTCCGGGTGCCAAGCGACGACGGCGCCACCATCGACCTGCAGCGCTGGGCGGACGCCGTCGATGGCAGGACCGCCGCCATCGCCACCAGCCACGTCTTCTTCACGACCGGTGCGATACAGGACCTGCGTGAGCTGGCCGGTATCGCACGGTCCGCAGGCGCCCTCTTCATCGTGGACGCCTACCAAAGCTCGGGCCAGCTCCCCGTCGACCTGCGCGGCGACGACGTGGATGTGCTGATCACCGGTCCCCTGAAATGGCACATGGGCGGGCCGGGCCTGGCATACAGCGCCGTCCGGCGAGAGCTCATCCCGGACCTGCGGCCGACCATCACCGGCTGGTTCGGGGCGGCCGATCAGTTCGACTTCGATGTGCGGCGCCACCGCTTCAAGGACGACGCGAGGCGCCTCGAGCTCGGCACTCCCGCACTCCCCACCGTCCACACCGCGCTGGGTGGGCAGGAGATCCTGGACGAGATCGGGGTCGCCGCCATCCGGGAGCGCAATCGGGACCTGACCGAACGGCTCATCGCCCGCGCCCGAGCCGCCGGGCTCGACCTGTGCTGCGCGCCCGACCCGGCCGCTCGCTCCGCCATCGTCATGATCGCCACCCGGGACCCGACCGATGCCGTCCGCCACCTCGCCGGCGCCGGGATCATCGTCGACGCCCGGCCGGGCCATGTGCGGGTCTCGCCCCATTTCTACAACACCGCCGCCGAGGTGGACCGGGTCGTGGACGAGCTCGTCACGTGGAGGGACCGTTGAGCACCAGCGACCCGGACCCTGGCCGTAACACCGGTACGGGCGACGAGTCACACGGGCTGACCCTCCGGGAGGCCCAGGACGCCGTCGATGCCTGGATCTCCCGGTTCGAGGAAGGCTACTGGCCGCCCCTCGCCAACCTCGCGCGCCTCGTGGAGGAGGTTGGCGAGCTCGCCCGCGAGCTGAACCACCGCCACGGCTCGAAGCCCAAGAAAGCCGACGAGCCCGAGTCGGACGTCGCCATGGAGCTCGCCGACATCCTCTTCGTCATCGTAGCGATCGCCAATGAGCAGAAGATCGACCTGGAGGGCGCGTTCCGGAAAGTCCTGGAAAAGTACCGGGTACGGGACGCCGGGCGCTGGACGGAGCGGTAGGGACCCCAAGGCGCAGGTCGCGACGCGGTCGGCGCGGGTGACGCTCAAGCGGCAGTTGACATCGACCTCGGTCGCGGCGCATCGTGCCCGTGTCCGGTTCCCGAACCCCCTCTCTCCCGGAAGACCCCCATGCCTCGTGGTTTAGTGGTGGGCGTCCTGGCAGCGCTGGCGATCCTGGCTCCGGTGCCCACCGCCATCACAGCCCAGGAGTCCGCCCTAGGGCGGACCAGCTTCCCCAACTCGGGGCCGTCCGCCGCCCAGCGTGCGTTCATCGACGGCGTGCTGCTCCTGCACAGCTTCGAGTACGACCGGGCAGCGGTCGCGTTCCGGGAGGCGCAGCAGCAGGCGCCCGACTTCGCACTGGCGTACTGGGGCGAGGCCATGACGCACAACCATCCCGTTTGGTTCCGACAGGACCGGGGCGCGGCACGGTCGATCCTCCAACGGCTCGGCGACTCGCCCGAGGCCAGGATGACGAAGGCCCCGACCGAGCGTGAACGGGCCTACCTCGGCGCCCTCGACATCCTCTACGGTGATGGGCCGAAGGCCCGGCGGGACACACTGTATGCCGATGCCATGGGCGCGCTACGCGAGCGCTGGCCGGACGATGAGAACGCCGCTGCCTTCCACGCCCTGGCCATCCTGGGGACGAGCCACGGCGGCCGGGACATCCCCACGTATATGCGCGCCGCCGCCGTGGCCGAGGAGGTCTACGAGCGGAACCCCGACCATCCGGGTGCCCTGCATTACCTCATCCACGCATACGACGACCCCGTCCACGCGCCCCTCGGGCTCCGCTCCGCTAGACGGTATTCACATATCGCCGGCGACGCGCCCCATGCCCAGCACATGACCACCCACATCTTCGTCGCCATGGGGATGTGGGATGACGTGGTGTCTCAGAACGAGGTCGCGTCCGGGCCGGACCCCGGGGCCTGGCTGCCGGGTCACTACACGTGGTGGCTCGGCTACGGCTACCTCCAGCAGGGCCGGCACCGGGACGCCAAGGCTCATCTCGAGGCCATGCGGCGCCACCTGGCCGGGTCCACCCATGCGCACCGGATCGCGCACCTCCTTCGTATGCGCGCCGAATACGTCGCCAACACCGGCACGTGGGACCACCCATCCCTCGGCTGGCCGGTGGACAGGCCAGGCACGTCGGCGGGATTCGCCGCCGCGCTCATCGCCGCCGACGACTATGTCGCGGGGCGCGCCG
>CAYXJH010000385.1:0-3492 GCA_964465415.1 uncultured Gemmatimonadaceae bacterium | reverse complement strand
ACGTCGCGGCGTATTTCCGTGCCGCAGAGCACCAGGACGTTCTGCTCTTCGTGGACAACCTCTTCAGGTTCACCCAGGCCGGCTCCGAGGTGTCCGCGCTCCTCGGCCGAATGCCGTCCGCCGTCGGGTATCAGCCCACCCTGGGCACCGAGATGGGCGAACTCCAGGAGCGGATCACCTCGACGCGCGACGGCTCCATCACCTCTGTGCAGGCCATCTATGTGCCGGCCGACGACCTCACGGACCCGGCGCCGGCTGCGGCGTTCGCCCACCTGGACGCGACGACGGTTCTGTCCCGGCAGATCGCCAGCCTCGGCATCTACCCGGCCGTCGATCCCCTCGACTCCTCGTCCCGCATCCTCGACCCGCTGATCATCGGTGAAAGGCACTTCGCCGTGGCCGCCGAGGTGCAGCGGATCCTGCAGCGCTACAAGGATCTCCAGGACATCATCGCGATCCTCGGCATGGACGAGCTGTCCGAGGAGGACAAGGTCATCGTCGGCCGGGCCCGGCGGATCCAGCGCTTCCTCTCCCAACCGTTCCACGTGGCCGAGCAGTTCACGGGGTCGCCGGGGCGGTATGTTCGGCTCGAAGAGACGATCGAGTCCTTCGAGCGGCTGGTCGCCGGCGAGTTCGACGACCTCCCCGAGCAGGCCTTCTACATGAAGGGCGGGATCGAGGAAGTGCTCGAAAGCGCCAAACAGATGGCGGAGGCAGGCTGACGTGGCGTCGCCAACCCGCCTGATGGTCGCCCTGATCACCCCGGGTGCCACCGTTTACGAGGGGGAAGCCGACATGGTGGTCGTGCCCGCGTGGGATGGTGAAGTGGGCTTCCTGCGTGACCATGCCCCGATGATGGCGCTGCTGGGCGATGGCGTGATGCGGGTCACGCTGGACGGGAGCGAGCGACACTTCCACGTGGCGGGTGGGTTCGTGCAGGTCGCCGACAACATGGTGAGCGTCTTGAGCGAGCGGGCTGAGCCCCGCTAGGGCCGGCGCGCGATCGATGCTCGCCGCCCTCCCGACTCCTTGACTGCGGATGCGAATCGATCTCCACATCCACTCGACGGCCTCGGACGGCAATTGTGGTCCCGTGGACGTCGTGCGGCGCGCCCGCGCCGGAGGTTTGGACCTCATCGCCCTGACGGACCACGATACCGTCGCCGGGGTGTCCGAGGCCCGGGCCGCCGCCCGCGATGGAATGCGTGTCCTGTCCGCGATCGAGATCTCCGCGGACCACCGCGGCCGCGATCTCCACATGCTCGGCTACGACGTGGACATCGATGCACCCGGGTTGCAGGCCTACACCCATCGGGCTGGAGACGCCCGGGCCATCCGCATCCGAGCCATGATCGAGCTATTGGCGGAGCTCGATGTGGCCGTCGAGTTCGACGCGGTCGTCCGGGAGGCGGGCCCGGACGCACGCTCACTGGCGCGGCCTCACCTGGCTCGTGTAATGCACGCCACGGGGCAGGTTGGATCCGTGGCCGAGGCGTTCGATCGATTCATCGGTGACGATGGCCCCGCGTTCGTTGCCGCCCGGCTCGTGGATGTGGCTGGCGCCATCCGCCTGATCCACGACGCGGGAGGAATCGCCGTCTGGGCACACCCCTCCATCCCGATGCTGGATGCCGCGCTCCCGGGCTTCGTGTCGGCCGGGCTCGATGGCCTTGAAGTGTACCGACCACGGGCCACGGACGCCGACCTGGACCGTCTCCGCGCCGCCGCGGTTCGGCACGGTCTGCTGGTCACCGGGGGGTCGGATTGGCATGGTGAGTGGCATGGCGACCTCGGCACCTTCTTCCTGAACCGCGGCCACCTCGGCAACTTCCTCGACCGCGTCGGCCTCTGACGCGATCGGCTGGCGGGTCAGTCGATCGCTTCCAGCCACGCGCCTTTCAGATAGCCCGTCTCCGGAATCTGCACGATCACCGGGTGGTCACCGGACGGGCCCAGCGAGCGGTGCCAGCGCAGGGTGCGACCCGAGTCTGCGGCGGCGGACGCCAACATGTCGCGAAACCCGGCCGGCGACACATGGTACGAGCAGCTGAACGTCAGCAGGTGACCGCCCGGCCGCAGTAGACGCATCCCGCGCAAGTTGACTTCCTGATAGCCCCGCATCGCACGGCCGAGCGATGACCGATGCTTCGCGAACGCCGGCGGGTCCAGCACCACCACATCGAAGCGCTCGCCCGTGGCCTCCAGAGACCGGAGGTGGTCGAAGACGTTGGCCTCGATCACCTCCACATTGTCGAATCCGTTCAGCGCGACGTTCTCCAACGCTCGAGCGAGCGCGTCGGCGGACGTGTCGATGGCGAGCACCTGCTCCGCGCGGGCCGCCATGTGAAGCCCGAACGACCCGTGGTAGCTGAACGCATCCACGACCCGGCCCCGGGCAAGACGTCCCGCCAGAACCCGGTTTTCTCGCTGGTCCAGGAACGCACCGGTCTTCTGCCCCGTCCACGGCGCGGCGATGTACCGAACGCCCGCCTCCTCAACCTCCACGCGCTCGGGCACCTCGCCCCACAACAACTCCCTGTCCACTGGCAGGCCCTCGCGCGTGCGCACGGGCACGTCATTCCGGGCCAGGATCCCTCGCGGGGACAGCCTCGCCTTCAGTACGTCCACGATTTCCGACCGGTATGATTCCAGGCCCGCGGACAGCAGCTGCACGACCACAATCTCGCCGAGGACGTCGACCACCAGCGAAGGAAGCCCGTCCGCCTCCCCGTGGACCGCGCGCCACGCCGTCGTGTCCGTGACGCGACGACGGGCCAAGGCCGCATCGATCCGCTCCGTCCAGAACGTTCCGTCGATGCTCGCGTCTCCACGCGTCAGCATCCTCAGCGAAATCTCCGACCACGGACTCCACAATCCCATCCCGATCACCCGGCCACGCCCGTCCTCGACCCGGACCGCACCGGCGGGACCTTCGGGTCGGTCCGTAACATCGCTTCGGTAGATCCAGGGGTGCCCCCTTTGCCAGCGCGCAGCGCCCCGGTCGCTGACCGCCGCGTGGACTCGTTCGCTCATCCGCCCTCCCGATCCGGCCACCGCGCACCGTTCGCACCACGTTGCTGCTCGTTCCGCCAAACCGTCCGGCTCGAAGCGTACTCGGCTCCATGACGCACGGCAATCGATCACGCCGCTACACGTCGCGCCACGGCGACGCACGCAGGTCTAGTACGGCGCCGTGCGCGCCGACGACCCGGTCCAGGGCTTGACCCCCGGTCCTCCTATTCTAGATTCCACATCCCTCCGCGACCGACGCCCGGTTGAACCCTGGCGGCTGCTTGACGAGGTCGTGGAGATCGGGTATAGTTCAAGGCTCGCCATGACTGGCGAGAGCTGATTGAAAACATGGGTGTGGGAGTAGGAAGAAGAGCGCTTTAGGTAAGCGAGTTGGTGTGGTCGTCTTTGATGGAATCAGGGACAGGCCAAGCGCGGTAAGAGCGTACGGGGGATGCCTAGGCGCGACCAGGCGAGGAAGGA
>CAYXJH010000384.1:0-3501 GCA_964465415.1 uncultured Gemmatimonadaceae bacterium | reverse complement strand
CGGCGGCCCGGGCCGCCGCGACCCGGGACGCGGCCTCGGACCGGGTGCGTGGGTCCAGGATCGCGGCGCGGGGCGGCTCGAGGCGCACCAGCGCCTGGCCAGCCTCTACGGGGTCGCCTTCCTCGAGCTCGATCCGCCGGGCGAACGCGGCCACCGGGGAGGTAACGACGTAGTGGTTCTCGACCTGCGTCTCGCCCTCCTCCTCGACGATGACCCGGAGCGGGCCGGTCGAGGCGTAGGCGGTCTGGACCGCTACCGGGTCCGGCAGGAACGCATAGACGATCGCGGCGAGAATCAGCACACCGACGCCTAGTAGGATGACCCGCTTGCGAGTGATTGTCGGCATCTATTCCCTCGTTTTCAGGACCCCGACCAGGTCGAGGCGGTTGAGCTGGCGGCGAACCATCAGCGCCGACAGGACGGCGGCGATGAGTACGACCACGGCCGCCGTCCCGAAGGTGCGCCGGGACAGGATGACCGGGAAGTTGAACATTTCGGTCTCGAGCGCCGACACCGACCAGGTGCTGAGCGCGGCGCCCAGGCCAAAGCCGACCGGGATCGACAGGAGCACCAGGACCGCCATCTCGCCCAGCAGGATGTAGGCGACCTCGCCCCGACGGAATCCCAGCACCCGCATGCTGGCGAGCTCCCGGTCGCGCTCCGACAGCGAGATCCGGATGCTGTTGTAGACCACGCCGAAGGCAATGACTCCGGCGAACAGGCTGAGGATGAACGTGAAGACCAGCAGCGAAGCGGCGGCCGTGTCCATGTACGCGGAGATCGCCCGGTCCTGGCTCACGATGCTGGCGACGTGCGGTCGGTCGCGAAGCGCCTCGGTGAGGGCCGCTTCGTACGCCGCGTCGATCAGGAGGACCGCGCCCGATATGGCCTGCCCCTCGCCGACCAGCCGGTTCAGCGCCTCCATGTCCATGTACGCCCCGAGACCGATGTACTGCTCGGCCAGGCCAACGACGGACGCAGCTCGTACCCGCCGGCGCCCCTCCATTACCTCGACCATGATCTCGTCCCCGGGGCGCACCCGCAGGATCTCGGCGAGTCGCTCCGTCAGGATGATGCCCTCGGAGGGTACAGCCACCGACTCGAGGTCGCGGTCGATGACACGCCGGAGATACGGGTCCCGCGGCACACCCTCGATACCGGTGTCGTAGCTCCGATGGCCGTGCCGGAGCCGGACGGGCGTGGACCGGATCGGCTCGGCGAGCTGCACGCCGGGGAGCGCCCGCAACTCCGGGAGCGCCGCCATGGACGTGGGCTCCACGAACGTCACCGCCAGGTCCTCCCGCTGCGCCAGCCCGTACTGCACCCGGATGATGTGGTCGATCACGTCGGTGAAGAAGAGCCCGGTGATCAGGATCGCGCAGGAGCTGGCGATCCCCACCGTCGTCAGCAGCGCCTTCACCGGCTGCCGCTCAAGGTTCCGCAGGATCATCCGTGTGGGCTGGTCCAACAGCTTCTGGAGCCCGAGCCGCTCCACCACCGTGGGGCGATACTTCGCCGGTGGAGGCGGACGCATGGCCTCGGCGGGCGGCAGGCGAACCGCGCGCCGCACGGCCCTCAGCACACCGATCACCGCCGCGCCCGTGGTGAGGATGACGGCGGTGAGCACTACGGGCAGCCGGAGCGTGTACTCCAGGTAGGGGAAGTGGTAGAACTCCAGGTAGAGGTTCGCCATGGCCTGGCCGCCCCAGACGCCCAACAGCGTCCCGCCGGCGGCTCCCACCATGGCAATGATCATCACGAGCTTCAGGTAGTGGAGCCCCACGTCGCGGTTCCGGTAGCCGAACGCCTTGAGCACCGCGACCTGCTCCCGTTGCAGGCTGATCAGCCGGGTGACCACGATGTTGAGAAGGAACGCGGCGACCGCCAGGAAGATCGCCGGCAGGAGCGCCGCCATCCCCTGGAGCTGCCGGAACTCCTCGGTGATCAGGGCGTGGGAGGGGTGATCGTCGCGGCCATAGGCGCCGATGCCGCCGTACGGGCCCAGCACCAGGTCGACCTGGTCCAGCACGTCCTCGATCCGTGCGCCGGGCGCCAGCGTGAACGCCACCTCGTTGAACGCCCCCTCCATGTCGTACGCCGCCGACAGGGCGGACCGGCCCATCCAGAGCACGCCGAACCGCTCCGGGTCCGGGAAAATGGTACCGGGCGCTACCTGCATGAGGTAGGGCGGGGACAGCGCGATGCCGACCACGCTCAGCGTGCGGCGACGGCCACTGATGATGCCGACCAGGTAGTCGCCTGGACCCAGCCCGTGGGCGTGGGCGAACGGCTCGTTCAGGACGACTTCGTCCTCCCGGCCCGCCCGCGGCAGCCTGCCCTCCCGCACGAACAGACGGTTCAGCACCGGCTGGCCCGCCTCGGGGAGGGACGCGATCTGGCCGGTGACGGGGTCCGGGAAGTCCCGCACCTCGAGGTTCACCCCCGCCACGACCCGGGTCTCCGCCGTGGCGATCCCCGGAATGCTGCGCACCCGCGCCCCCACCTGCTCCGGGGCGCGCCGGACCGACGCGAAGCCGTCGGCGAACCGGTGGTCCCGGTAGTACAGTTCCAGCGTCCCCTGGAGCGTGTCGTACACACTGGTCATGGTCACGTACGTGGCCACGCCCGCCACGATGACCAGCGCGATGGCGATGGCCTGCCCGCGCATCCCCCACAGGTCCCGCAACAGCTTGCGGTCGATGGCGCGCAGGGTCACCACGTGAGCTCCCGCGGAGGCGTGGGGTGCTCGTTGATCCGAATGTCGGTGACCAGCCCGTCGCTGAGCCGGATCACCCGACCCGCCATCTCCGACTGCGCCACATTGTGCGTGATGATGGCCGTGGTGGTGCCCAGCTCGCGGTTCACCCGGTCCAGCGCGTCCAGCACGACCACGCCGGTCTCCGAGTCCAGCGCGCCCGTCGGCTCGTCGCAGAGCAGCACGGCCGGACGCTTGGCGATGGCCCGGGCGATGGCCACCCGCTGCTGCTGCCCGCCGGAAAGCTGCGCCGGGAAGTGGTCCATCCGGTCATCCAGACCGACGAGCGCCAGCGCCTCCTCCGGCGTCATCGGGTCCCGGGCGATCTCCGTGACGATCGCCACGTTCTCCCGCGCCGTGAGGCTCGGGATCAGGTTGTAGAACTGGAAGACGAAGCCGACGAAGTGGCGCCGATACTCGGTCAGCTCCGCGTCGTCCGCACGCGTCAGGTCCTGGCCCCGATAGAGGACCGTGCCGGCCGTGGCCGTGTCCAGCCCGCCAAGGATGTTGACCAGCGTCGACTTCCCGCTCCCGGACGCACCCAGGAGGACCACCAGCTCGCCGGCGTAGAGGTCCAGGTCGATTCCGCGTAGCGCGTGCACCTGGACCTCGCCCATGTCGTAGACCTTCGTGACGCCCCGCGCCTCGAACACCACCTCGGCGTCGGTCACCAGACCTCGCCCAGCGCATGGCGGAGCGCGGCCCGGTACGCCCGCTCCGCGTCCAGCACCTGCGCCGACAGAGCC